>CAZDRW010000368.1:0-4265 GCA_964507555.1 uncultured Desulfarculaceae bacterium | reverse complement strand
GCCCAGCACGCCGCCCACCCCGTCGATCACCCCGCTCACCACCAGCGAGGTTAAAGGCCCCGGCGGCAGCGCGCTTTCCACCCCGGCGGCCAGCCAGCCGAAGAAGCCCTGCAGCCACTGCACCGGCCCCTCGCTGGCCCAAAACACCAATTGATAGACCGCGTAAAGCACCACCAAGAGAAACACCGGACCGAACAGGCGGTTGGTCAGCACCCTGTCCACCCGGTCGGAAAAGTCTATGCGGATTTCACGCTCCCAGGTCACCGCCTGCCGCGCAATGCCGCTGATGAATCCATAGCGGTAATCGGCGATCACGCTTTCCGGGTCGTCGTCCAGGGTGGTGCGGATGTGCTCGGTGATGCGCTCCACCACCGGCAGCACCCTCTGGCCCAGGGTCGATTCCGCCTCCACCTGGCCCAGCACCTCGCTGTCGTGCTCCAGGCATTTCAGGGCCAGCCAGCGGGCGGAAATGAGCCCGCGGCGGGGCTTATCGCCTTCCAGAATGGCTTTCAGCTCCGCCACCCCCTGGTCCACGTCCGATCCATATGAAATCTTAAGCGGACGCCACTTGGGGCCGCGCCGTGCCAGATCGGCGCTTACGGCCAATAGCTCATCCATGCCCTTGCCGGAGCGGCCCACGGTGGGCACCACCGGGGTATCCAAAAGCTGGGCCAGCTTGTCCGCATCGATTTTCATGCCGCGCTGCTCGGCGGCGTCCACCATGTTGAGGCAGATAACCAGGGGCACGCCCAGTTCCAAAAGCTGCACCGTGAGATAAAGATTGCGCTCCAAATTCGCTGCATCAACCACGTTGACCACCACGTCGGGCCGGTCCCCGATCAGATAGTTGCGGGCCACCACCTCTTCCAAAGAATAGGCGGTCAGGCTGTAGGTTCCCGGCAAATCGACTATACGCACCGTCTGCCCCTGGCAGGTGCTCATCCCCTCCTTTTTATCCACGGTCACCCCGGGATAGTTGCCGACATGCTGGCGGGCGCCGGTGAGGGCGTTGAATACCGTGGTCTTGCCCGCGTTGGGGTTGCCGGCCAACGCCAAAGTGATTTCAGGAGCGCATTCCATGTTGTCTATTCCTCGATTATCCAGCCCGCTTTAGCTGCCGTTAGCGGCCTTTTCGCTCTTGCTAGCCGCCAAGGCCCCTGCCCTGCTCTTAAGCGCCCGCGCGGACGCCCTGGGCGTTAGTCTTCCAATTCCACCGTGATGTGATCCGCTTCATTGTTGCGCAGCGTGAGGTTGTATCCCCTTAGCTTGATCTCCACCGGGTCCTTGAGGGGAGCCCGGCCGATCACTCTTATGGGCGTGCCCGGCACCAGCCCCATGTCGCGCATGCGCCGGCCCAGTTCGCCTCTGGCGCCGACCTTGACCACGCTGGCGGTTTGCCCGGGCAGTAGCTCACGTAGTGATATGATTGCCATTATTAACGCCTTTGTAATTGAGTCTCAGTCTCAGTTGTTGATATTAGCATCTCTGCGGTCCTTGTGCAACCATCAGCAACCTACTTAATTATCAGAAATTTGGCTAACCAGCACTTTTTGGGCCACCCCGCGGCCCATGGCCAGACGCGTACCCTTGACCACCAGCACCATGGGGCCGCCGTTGGCCGAGATCACCTCAATCTCGACCCCCAAGTTGAGCCCCAGCTCTTCCAGTTGGCGTTTGGCTGCTTGGCCGCCGGTCAACCCTTCGACCCTCAGGCGCTCGCCGGCTGAGGCCATGGCCAAGGGCATGCTGGGTTGCCGCGCGGAACGGCATTTTTCACAAAGCCCGTAAATCTGCAGCTTATGCCTAAGGGCATGAAAGCCATGCTGGCTGGCGGCCTGGGATTTCATGGCTTCCAGGGCCGGGTCGTGAAACTCGGTGATGGTGCCGCAAGCCGTGCAAATCAGGTGGTCGTGGTGTTCGCCTAAGTGCCGGTGCTCATAACGGGGCGGACCGCCCTCGAATTCGCGGCGCATGGCCAGACCGAACCTGACCAAAAGCTCCAAGGTTTGGGCCACAAAAGACTCGCCCAGATCCACCCCGCGGCTCTTCAGCAACTGGTGCCAGCCCTCCGCGGTATGGTGCTCCTCGGAAGTGAGGAAGTTCTCCAGCACAGCCATACGATCGCCGATGCGGCCCAACCTCTGTTGGCGCAGCAAGCGCTCGAATTGACGACGTTCTTCACTATGCATACCGCTGGCCAAAAACTGCTCCTAATTGACGGTCTAGGCGAAATATATGCCCGGCTTATTGCTATTGCAACTCATTTTCAATTATTAATCCCTCTGTCAATCACAATATCACATGAACGTGACAGGTCAAGAGCTGGTGGTGGCATTACCCAAAATGTCATCAAATAATAGCTCCTTAAGACACTCTATCCAATAATGAGTTCCAAGCTTTTCACCAGCGCAGTTGAAAAGGGCCAACAATCCCTGCCGTGCAAACCAGCTGAAGCAAGATTCAGGAGTTTAGGTCTGCTTGCTCTGCCCATAAATTAGCTTAACATAAAAAATCACCTTACAAGGGGGTTTAAATATATTATCCATTATTTCCATATGCTTAATTATGCATTGCCCATGCCGGGTGGCCATGTTAACGTTAACTTATCATCAGGAGGCCAACCTTGGAAATAGATGCCCTAAACAACCTGCCCAACGACGAATATCAAATCTATTGGCAGTCCGTGGTCAACACCATGGCTGAGGGGCTTTTCATCGTGGACACCAAGGGGGTGGTGGTTTTCATGAACCCCGCCGCCGAACGCATCACCGGCTACACCCGGGAGGAGGTGCTGGGCCAAAACTGCGTGATCTTCGAATCCGAGACCTGCATGGCTTGCACGGACGATCAAGGCCGCATGGCTTGCGGGCTTTTTGACAAGGGCCGGGTGCAAGACAAAAGATGCGCCGTGCGCCACAAGGACGGCAGCCTGATCCACCTTCTAAAAAACGCCACCGTGCTGCACGACCCCCATGGCCGGGTGATCGGCGGGGTGGAGACCATCACCGATATTACGCCGGTGGTGGAAAAGGAACGGCAGATAACTGGGCTTAGGCGCGAACTGCAGCGCTCCTATGGTTTTGAGGGGCTCATCGGCGAGTCAAAACCCATGCAGCGGGTGTATCAGCTCCTGGAGTCGGCGGCGGCCTCGCAAGCCCCGGTGGTGATCCTGGGCGAAAGCGGCACTGGCAAGGAACTGGCCGCCGCCGCCATCCATCGCCGCTCGCCACGTAGGGAAGGCCCCTTCATCAAGGTGAACTGCGCGGCCTTGAATGAATCTCTTTTGGAGAGCGAGCTTTTCGGGCATGAAAAGGGGGCCTTCACCGGGGCCGAACGCCAGCGCAAAGGCCGTTTCGAAGCAGCCTCGGGCGGCAGCATTTTCCTGGACGAGATAGGCGACATGCCGCCCGCGGTCCAGGTCAAGCTCTTAAGGGTTCTGCAGGAAGGCGAGATCGAACGAGTGGGCTCGCACGAGCCCATCAAGGTGGATGTGCGCGTGATCAGCGCCACCAATCAAGACCTCGGCCAGCTGGTGGAAAAGCGCCGCTTCCGGGAGGATCTTTTCTACCGCATCAATGTGGTTCCCATCAGTCTGCCGCCCCTGCGTCAGCGCCCCGAGGACATCCCGCTTTTGGCCCAGACCTTTGTGGAACGGGTGGCCCTGCGTTCCGGCAGAACCATACACGGCTTTTCCCAGGAAGCCCTCAGCCTGCTCATGAGCTATTCGTGGCCTGGCAACGTGCGGGAGCTTATAAACGTGGTGGAATACGCCTTTGTCACCTGCCGCGAGGGCAGCATCAAAACCTCCCACCTGCCGCCCAACCTGCTCAGCCAGGCAGGCGCGCAGCGCCCGCCAGCGCCCGGCGGCGCGGCTGCGGGTACTGCATCTACCAAAGGCGTATACACCAGCAGCAGGGAGAACCGTGACCTGCGGCAACGGAGGGAAATAGAGGAGGCCTTGGCGCGCAGCGGCGGCAGAAAGGCTGAAGCCGCCGAATTATTGGGGGTGAGCCGGGTGACCCTTTGGAAGCGCATGAAGAAGCTGGGCATGGCTGATTAACTGTGCTGGTCTGCATCTGATCGTACAGCAATGGGTAGCGAACCCACTCATGCTCCCTAGAAGGGCGTCTCGACCGTGGCGATTAACTATCTAATTTAGCAGATCAATCAGCACTCGAAGCAGTTGAATAAGCAGGTTTTCTCCGGGAGGGACCCCCTTCTTTTTCGGAAAAGAAGGGGTTGCCCCCACCTCACCCCAAGAAAGC
>CAZDRW010000367.1:0-4271 GCA_964507555.1 uncultured Desulfarculaceae bacterium | reverse complement strand
CCAGCGCGAGGAAATGGGCTATCCCCTCATCAAGAAGGAGGTGGCCTAATGGCTGAGTTGATTTTCGAGATCGGCTGCGAGGAGATGCCGGCCCGCTTCGTGCGCCCGGCCATGGCCTCGCTCAAGGAACTGGCCGCCAAGCACCTGGCCGAATTGCAGCTAAGCTATAAAAGCCTGGAGACCACCGGCACCCCGCGCCGGCTGGCGCTTCGCATTAACGGCCTTCTGGATGAGCAACCCCAGCGCAGCGAGCTGGCCCTGGGCCCGCCCGTAAAAAGCGCCTTTGACGCCGACGGCAAGCCCACCAAGGCGGCCCTGGGTTTCGCCAAGAGCCAGGGCGTGGCGGTGGAGGACTTAGGCCAGCATGACACGGACAAGGGCCCGCGCCTGGGCGTGAGCAAGATCATCCCCGGCCGTCCCTCCCATGAAGTGCTGAGCGAGCTATTGCCCAAGCTGGTGGCGGAGATCCCTTTCCCCAAGACCATGCGCTGGGGTTCTGAGAGCTTCCGTTTCGCCCGGCCCATACACTGGTTCCTGGCCGTGTTGGATGGCCGGGTGGTTCCCTTCGAGCTGGCCGGGATTAAAAGCGGCAAGCACACCAAGGGCCACCGCTTCATGGCGCCAGGCGAGATCGAAGTGCTCTTGCCGTCCGAGTATGCGGACAAGCTGCGCGATGCCTTTGTGCTGGTGGACCGCGCCGAGCGATTCATGCTGACCCAGATGGAGGTGGAGACCACCGCCCAGGTAGGCGGCGGCAAGCTGGTGCCGGACGAGGAGCTTTTGCAGGAAGTCACCGACCTGGTGGAGCTGCCGGTGGCCTGCTGCGGCACCTTTGACCCCGAGTTTCTGGAGGTGCCCCGCGAGGTGATCATCAGCGCTATGCGCGAGCACCAGCGCTACTTCGCCCTGGAAGACAATGGCGGCAAGCTCCTCAACAAGTTCATCGCGGTGAACAACACCAAGCCCAAGGATTTGGCCATGGTGACCGCGGGGCACGAAAAGGTGCTGAGGGCCAGGTTGTCGGACGCCCGTTTCTTCCTCACCGAGGACATGAAGCGGCCCTTGATCGACCGCCTGGAGGAATTGAAGCAGGTCACCTATCACGCCAAGCTGGGCTCCAGCTTTGCGAAGGTGGAGCGCTTCACCGTCTTGGCCAAGGCCATCGCCGAAACAATCGCCCCGGATCAGGTTGCCCAGGTGGAGCGCGCCGCGCTTCTGGCCAAGTGCGACCTGGTCACCGAGATGGTGGGCGAGTTCCCCACCCTGCAAGGCGTGGTGGGCACCGAATACGCCCGCCGCAACGGCGAGGAGCCCGAGGTGGCTGCGGCCATCAGCCAGCATTACCTGCCCGCCGGCGCGGGCTCGGCCTTGCCCGAGAGCCTGGTGGGGGTGTGCGTGGGGTTGGGCGATAGGCTGGACACCATCTGCGGCATGTTCGGCATCGGCCAGGCGCCCACCGGCGCGGCCGATCCCTTCGGTTTGAGGCGAGCGGCCATCGCCGTGATCCGCATCATCACCGAAAAGGGCTTCCATATTTCATTGGGCCAGTTCTTGGACCAGGAGCTGGCCAATCTGGGTGACAAGCTCAAGCGGCCCGCGCCCGAGGTCAAGGCCGAGATCATGGCCTTTTTCGCCGTCCGCTGCCAGGGGCTTCTCTCCGATGCGGGCGTGCCCACCGACGTGGCCGACGCGGTGCTGGCCGCCGGTCTGGACGACCTCACCGCAGCCAAGGCCCGGGCCCTGGCCCTGGCCCAGGTCAAGGAGACCGAGGACTTCAAGCCGCTGGCCGTGGGCATGAAGCGGGTGATGAATATCCTGCGCAAGGAAGCCGGGCAGGTTCCGGCCGAGCCCGCCGACTTGGCGGTGATGACCGAGGAGGCCGAGCGCGGGCTGTATAAGGCATTTCAAGCCCTGGCCGAAGAGGCCCGCGCACGTTTCGCGGAGGGCGAGTATCTGGCCTTCCTGCAGGCGCTAAGCGCGCTCAAGGGTCCCATCGACAAGTTCTTCGACGACGTGCTGGTCATGGACCCGGATGAAAAGGTCAGGGCCAACCGTTTGGCCATGCTGAACGAGATCGCGGGCATGTTCCGCCAGGTGGCCGAGTTCACCCACTTGCAGCTGGCCTAGTCTGGGCGGGGGCGGTCATGCCCAAGAAGTTCCGCCCGCTCATGGTGCTGGGCACCGGCTCCCACGTGGGCAAGAGCGTAGTTACGACAGGTCTCTGCCGTCTTTTCAAACGCCAGGGCATCCGGGTGGCGCCGTTCAAGGCCCAGAACATGGCCCTGAATTCGGGCATTACGCCCGAGGGCCTGGAAATGGGCCGGGCCCAGATCACCCAGGCCGAGGCCGCCGGACTGGCCCCCCACGTGGACATGAACCCCATCCTTCTGAAGCCCACCAGCCAGGTGGGCTCCCAAGTGGTGCTCATGGGCAAGGCGCTGGGCAACTATGCCGGCGCCGACTATCATTCCCTCAAGCCCCGCCTGGTGCGCCAGGTCATGGCCGCCTTCCGCCGCTTGCAGGTGCAGTACGACCTGGTGGTGATGGAAGGCGCGGGCTCCTGCGCCGAGATGAATCTTAAAAAACACGACCTGGTGAATCTGCCCATGGCGCGGCGGGCCGGGGCTCATTGCGTGCTGGCGGCCGACATCGACGCGGGCGGGGTGTTCGCCCAGGTGGCGGGCACCATCTCCCTGCTCACGCCCACCGAGCGCAAGATGATTACCGGCGTTGTCATCAACAAGTTCCGCGGCGACCCCAACCTGTTCCAGGACGGCGTGGCCTGGCTGGAAAAGCGCACGGGTAAGCCGGTGCTGGGCGTGCTGCCCAAGTTCGAGCACATCCAGCTTCCCCAGGAGGACGGTGTGGCCCTGGAGCGGGGCGAGATGAAGGGGCCCAGCGGCCGGGTGCGCATCGGCGTGGTGCGGTTGTCTCACATCTCAAACTACACTGATGCCGACTGCCTGTCTGCCGAGAGCGAGGCGGTTTCCCTGCGCTGGGTGGTGCGGCCCGAAGATTTGGCCGGCTTGGATCTTTTGATCCTGCCGGGCTCCAAGAACACCCTGGCCGCGCTGGCGGGGCTTAAAAAGAGCGGGCTCTTTGACGCCATCCGCGCTTATCACGCCCTGGGTGGCAGAGTGCTGGGCCTGTGCGGCGGGTATCAACTTTTAGGTATTTCGGTGGCCGATCCCCTGGGGATGGAAGGCACGCCCGCCCAAGAGGAAGCCTTGGGCCTCCTGCCGGTCCGCACGGTGATGGTTGGCGAGAAGACCACCGCCCTGGTGGAGGCCAGATGCCGGGAAGCCTTGCCTTTCGCGGCCAGCGGGCCGGTGCGGGGTTATGAAATCCATATGGGCGAAACCACGGCTCAGGGTGCGTCGCGGCCCGCCTTCCAGCTTACCAAGCGGGTGGATAAGGCAGTCAATCTGGACGACGGCCAGGTCAGCCCCGACGGCCGGGTGGTGGGAACCTACCTGCACGGCATTCTGGACAACGACTCCTTGCGCGCCGCGCTCCTGGCCTGGGCCGGCGGCGCTCCGGTGCCTTCGGCCGATTACGCTGCCTTCAAGGATCGCCAGTACGATCTCCTGGCCGATCTCTTTGCCGAGCATCTCAACTGGCAGCCTCTTCTGGAGCGCATTTAATCCAGGTTTATCTAGCGGGGAACCTTGCCCACGGCCAAGGTGACCTTGAGCCCGCCAAAGGGAGCGCTTAAAGAGCGCACATCCTGCAAGCCCAGCTTTTCCAGCCACTGAGGCAAATACAGCACGATAGCCACCCGCCAGCCGCCGTAGGCTTGGGCCAGGCGCTGGGCCAGGTTGCCCACGAACGCCTCTGCCTGGCGCACGCTGCCCAGGCGCTTGCCGTAAGGCGGGTTAACCACCAAAAGCCCCGGTGGGCCCGGCGGGGGCGGGGTCGTGAAAAAATCGCCTTGCTCAAACCTTATGTCATCGATCACACCAGCCCGGAGCGCGTTGGCCGCCGAGGATTGCAGCGCGGCGTTTGCCAGGTCGCGGCCCAGGATGGGGGCGGGAGCTGCGGCCAGCGCCTCATCCGCGGCCTTGGACAGAAGGTGCCGCCAGGTGGGCTCCCGGTGGCAAGGCCAGGCCTGCATGGCGAGAGGGCGCTCACCAAGAGCCGGAAGGTTGCGCGCCATAAGCGCCGCCTCGATGGGCAGGGTGCCTGCCCCGCACATGGAATCCAAGAGCATCTCCGTACCGTCATAGCCGGCCAGCTGCAAAAGCGCGGCAGCCAGGTCCTCGCGCAAGGGA
>CAZDRW010000366.1:0-4277 GCA_964507555.1 uncultured Desulfarculaceae bacterium | reverse complement strand
GTTAAACCCCCCAGAAAAAAAGTCAAAAAAGACGCCCCACAAGTTCACCAGCACGCCGCATGAGATTCAGCGGCGTTGTCTTCTCCATTATTCTCATGCATCTTAATAAAATTGACCCATCACCTAACTCCCCCCACGGTTTACAAGCGACTCCCCCTGTGATAGATACGTGCAATTGGCCTTTTATCGGCTTTGCGCAAATAAACTTTTCAATTCCGCCGCTTGAAGGCGGCGGTGATAAGCGTTTGACACCATGAGCCAAAACAGCCCCAAGCTTGAAGATCGATACGAGCCGGCCGAGGTGGAGCCCCGCTGGCAAGAGCGCTGGGAACAGGCGGGCGCTTGCAAGGTCAAGGAAGACCCCAATAAGCCCAAGTATTTCTGCATGGAGATGTTCCCCTATCCCAGCGGCCGCATCCACATGGGCCACGTGCGCAACTACAGCATCGGAGACGGCCTGTCGCGCTTCCTCTCCATGCGCGGCTTCAACGTGCTGCACCCCATGGGCTGGGACGCCTTCGGCATGCCGGCCGAGAACGCGGCCATCGCCAACAACTCGCATCCCGCCACCTGGACCTACGACAACATCGATTTCATGCGCACCCAATTCAGGCAACTGGGCTTTTCCTATGATTGGGACCGGGAGCTGGCCACCTGCGATCCGTCTTACTACCTCTGGGAGCAGCGGGTATTCATAGAAATGTGGAACCGGGGCTTGGTCTACCGCAAGAAGACCCTGGCCAACTGGTGCGAGACCTGCCAGACCGTGCTGGCCAACGAGCAAGTGGAGCAGGGCCTGTGCTGGCGCTGCTCCCAGCCGGTGGCCCAAAAGAGCATCGCCAGCTATTTTTTCAAGATCACCGAATACGCCGACGAGCTTCTGGAGTGGCTGGACAAGCTGCCGGGCTGGCCGGAGCGCGTGCTCACCATGCAGCGTAACTGGATCGGCAAGTCCTTCGGCGCGGAGATCGTGTTCCCCTTCTGGGAAGGCGACGGCTCAATCAGGGTCTTTACTACCAGAGCGGATACGCTATTCGGAGCCACCTTTATGAGCCTGGCTCCGGAGCATCCCCTGGCCGTGGAACTAAGCGCCGGCACACCCCAGGAGCAGGCGGTAAAGGATTTCATAGACAAGGTGAAACGCCAGTCGTTCGCCGACCGGGCGGACGAAAAGCTGAAGGAAGGCGTGTTCACCGGGGTCTATTGCCGGAACCCCATGACCGGCGTCAAGATGCCGGTGTATGTGGCCAACTTCGTGCTCATGGAATACGGCACCGGCGCGGTGATGGCGGTGCCCACCCACGACCAGCGCGACTTCGAGTTCGCCCAAAAATACGGGCTGGAGCTGAAGGAAGTCATCGTGGGGCCGGATGGGCCCGTGGGCGTGGAGAACATGCCCCAGGCCTTCACCGATTACGGCACCCTGGTGAACTCGGGCAAATTCGACGGCATGTCCAGCGATGAGGCCAAACGGGCCATAGCCGCTGATCTGGAAAGCCGGGACCTGGGCAAGGAAACGGTGAACTTCCGTTTGCGCGATTGGGGCATCAGCCGCCAGCGCTACTGGGGCGCGCCCATCCCCATGATCCATTGCGATAAGTGCGGCTTGATTCCTGTGCCCATGGACGATCTGCCCGTGGTGCTGCCTTTGGACGCCCAGCTGCCGCCCACCGGCGGTTCGCCGCTGCCCCACATGGATGATTGGCTGGCGGTGACTTGCCCCTCCTGCGGAGGCCAGGGCAAGCGCGAGTCGGACACCATGGACACCTTTGTGGAGTCGTCCTGGTATTTCGCGCGCTATACCTGCCCGGATTACAGCGACGGCCCCCTGGACCCGGAGCGCACCAAGTATTGGATGCCGGTGGACCAGTACATCGGCGGCATCGAGCACGCGGTGCTGCATCTGTTGTATTCGCGCTTCTACACCAAGGTGCTCAGGGATCTGGGCTATCTGCAGGTGGACGAGCCCTTCAAGAAGCTGCTGACCCAGGGCATGGTCCTCAAGGACGGCTCCAAGATGTCCAAGTCCAAGGGCAACGTGGTTGACCCGGACGACATGGTGAAGCGTTACGGCGCGGACACGGTGCGCACCTTCATGCTCTTCGCCGCGCCGCCGGAGCGCGATCTGGATTGGTCGGAGCAGGGCGTGGAAGGAGCGTCCCGCTTTTTGCAGCGCCTGTGGCGGGTGTCCAATTTGGTGGCCGAGCAGGCAAAAGGGGTGGAGGTGTACGCGGGCGGCGATATCAAGTCCGGGCCGCTGAAAGACCTGCACGCCAAGACCCACGAGACCATCAAGAAGGTGACCGATGACATCGCCGAGCGCTACCAGTTCAACACCGCCATCGCCGCGGTGATGGAGCTGGTGAACCAGATCAGCCTGGTGGAGCAGGAGGAGTCTTTAAACAGCGACTCCGGCCGCCTGGCCGTGCTAAAGGAGGCGGTGCAAGCCGCAGTGGTGCTTATCAGCCCCATCGCCCCGCACATAGCCGACGAGCTGTGGCAGCGCCTGGGTGGCCAGGGGTTCTTGATCCATGAGCCCTGGCCCGTATATGATGAAAAGGCGCTCATCAAGGACGAGAAGCTGGTGGTGGTGCAGGTCAACGGCAAGAAGCGCGGCGAACTCACGCTGCCGGCCGCGGCCGATGACGAGACCATTAAGGCGGCCGCCCTGGCCGACGCCAAGGTGCAGAGCTTCATAGAGGGCAAGACGGTAAAAAAGGTTATAGCGGTTCAGGGCAAGCTGGTTAATATAGTGGTTTGAGAGCGGGGCATGCGCTTGTACCCGTTGGTTGCATACCCAATGTCAAGGGAGGCGGTGGTGAAAAGACTTCTGATCTCGGGATGCCTGATGCTGGTGTTGGCCGTGGGGCTTTTGGGCTGCGGCTATAACTTCCGGGGCAAGACCAACAACCTGCCTTCCGACGTGCGCACCATCGCGATACCGGTGTTCAAGAACAACACCGGTGAGACGCGCATCGAGAGCGTGTTCACCGACCAGACCATCTTCCAGTTCACCCGAAGCCAGATCCTGCGCGTGACCGGTGAGGGCAACGCCGACGCGGTGCTCAGGGGAACCGTCACCAGGGCCGACGTGGAGGACGTGGCCTACACCGCCCAGGAGACCTCGCAACAGCGGCGCATCACCATCTCCGTAAAGGCGACGCTGACCCGCACCCGCGACGGCAAGATCCTGTGGCAGCGCCACGAGCTGAAGCAGCAGCGCACCTTCGCGGTGGGCTCCAGCCCCCAGACCACCGACACCAACAAGGCGGTGGCGGTCAACGAGCTAGCCAAATCCATGGCCCAGACCCTGCACGACTCGGTGTTCGAGAACTTCTAGGATGGCCTCTGGGCCTGCCGCTAAAAGCTCCGCTTCGGCTGCGGGCCTGCCCTGGCCGGAGCTGGCCGACGGCGGCTTGGGCGCGCTTTACGGCGTGTTCGGCGAAGAGGATTTCCTGGTGAGCCAGGCGCTGGAGGTTTTCATGTCGGCACCGGCCTTCAGTCAGAACCCGTCCCTGAACGTGGAGCGCTTCCACGCCGGCGACGCCCCGCCGGTCCGGGTGCTGGAAAGCGCGCAAACCCTGCCTTTTTTGGGTTCGCGCCGCCTGATCATCATCCAGGACATCGACCTCTATAAAACCGCCCAACTGAACGAATTCACCGTCTACCTGGCCGACCCGGCGCCGTCCACCTGCCTGGTGTTCGCCGGCGCCAAGCTGAACATGACCACCCGTTTCGCCAAGGCCTTAAGCAAGGCGGGCAAGGTGCACGTGTATAAGCGCATGTATCCGCGCCAGCTGCTGCCCTGGCTGGGGCAAAGGGCCCAGGCGCGGGGTAAAAAGCTGGAGACGCCTGCGGCCGAACACCTGGCCGAGTTGGGCGGCTTGGGGTTGGGCGCCTTGGATTCGGAGTTGGAGAAGCTCTCCTTGTACGTGGGCAAGAAGCCCAGCATCGGTGAACACGACGTGCGCCAGGTGATGGGCCGGGGCCGGCTCTACGGCATCTTCGACTTCACCGATGCCCTGGCCGCATGCGATCTGGCCCGGGCGCTGACGTCTTATGACCAGTTGGATTCCCTGGGGGAGCCTGCGGTCAAGGTGCTGGCCATGGTGACCCGGCTGTTCCGGCAGCTGTTGGAGGTGAGAGAGATATTGGACAAGGGCGGCGGGCAGGCCGAGGTGCAGCAGGCGCTTAGAACTCCGCCGTCGGCCACCCAGACGCTCAGCAAAAGGGCGCGCCGGGAAAGTTCGGACCGGCTGGCGGGCCGCCTGGAGGAT
>CAZDRW010000365.1:3076-4298 GCA_964507555.1 uncultured Desulfarculaceae bacterium | reverse complement strand
GCAAAGCCACGCCCATGGTGTCCATGACCAGGAGCTTGCAATACTCCACCGTCTGGGTCGGAAGATCCGTAAATCTGGTCTGATCCAGGAAATCGATGATGCGTTCCGCCATATTCATCTGGCGCTGTTTCGCCTTCTTGGTCATATAAAGCTGTGCCCCGCTTCAGATCCGTCTGAATTCCTGCAAAAAGGCCTTGGCGTAATCAACAATCAGCTTCAACACGGCACGGCCTTTTTCCACCGTGGCCCCGGAGGGATCGCCCAGGATGCCGTTATCGGTGATCTGTCTGATGTCTTGAAAAACTGTCTGCACCAAACCCCGGAAGGCGGTGTCGCCGGTGCTGTTAAGAGGCTTGAGTTCGGTGCCCGTCAGTGGCTTGACCGACCCGGGCCGGGCCTGGGCCAAGGACACCGCCTCGGGCTTTAAAGCCAGCACGACCGAGGTCATGATCTCGCCGGCGTGGGTGAAGCCGCCTTCCTCGATGAGTCCCTTGCCGGCCACCAAATCGTTGGCCAGCTTCCATAGGCTCAACATGCCCACCTTGACGCCACTTTCCTTGATTAGGCTATGGGCGGCCACCTCCACTGCCGAGTTGTTGCCTTTATGGGAGTTGAGGAACACTATGCGCCCCGCGCCGCTTGCGGCCAAAGAGCGGCAGTAATCCAACAACACCTTTACCAAGGTTTCGTGCTCTAATGAGATGGTGCCCGCATATGGTTGGAACCATTTGGAATAGCCCAGGGGGATGCAAGGAGCGATAATCACCCCTTCTTCGCCCGCCAGGCTCTGGGCCACTCCCTGGGCCGCGATGGTATCCACCCCCAGGGGCAGGTGGGGGCCTTCCAATTCGGTGGAGCCCAAGGGAATGACCAGCACCGTGGTCTGGTCCACCGCTTCCTGGAATTCGTTCCAACTCATGTCCGCCATAAAAAATTTCGCCATGGCGTGACTCGGTCCTCTCTATTTGTTTCCGGCCATGGTTTCGGGGGCGGTCCTGCGTTGCCCCAGGAAAGGCAGGCTCCTTATAATATTGGGACGCCTGACCAGGTAGAGCGCCGCCACGACAAGCGCGCCGGCGATGTCGCTGGGCCAACCGGGATAGATCAAGAGCGCCGCGCCAATGAACATCAAGGCCCGCAGCCACCAGGACATTTTGCCGCCCAGATAGTTTTGGGCGGCGAAAGATAGGGCCAGCACCCCCAAAAAGGCGGTGACACAGAC
>CAZDRW010000365.1:0-3066 GCA_964507555.1 uncultured Desulfarculaceae bacterium | reverse complement strand
GGCGTTGTTGTATACGAACATGTAGGGAATGATGAAGATGACCAGGGCCAGGCGGCAGGCGGTGAAAGCGGTCCGCATCATGGGCGCCCCGGATATTCCCGCGGCCACAAAGGCATCCGGAGCCATGGGCGGGGTGATGCCTGCCATGGTGGCGAAGTAGAAGACAAATAAGTGGGCGGCCAGGGGATATACGCCGAGTGTTATAAGGGCGGGCACCACCAGGATGGCCAGCACGATATAGGCCGCCACCGGCGGCACCCCCATGCCCAAAATGATGGAGGCGATCATGGTCAAAAACAGCAAGAGCAGAAGGTTTCCGCCGGATAGATCGATGAGCATGGTGGACATCATGAGGCCCAAGCCGGTGAGGGTTATCATGCCCAGGACCACGCCGCCCAGTGTGAGGATGGCCACCACCGGCAGTGCGGTTAGCGCCCCGTTCTGCAGCCCCCGGAGGATCTGAGTGAAGGTCATCCTTCTCTTGCCGCCCGCCAGCAAGGTGCACAGCGGCACCGCGATGGTGGCCCAGAAAGCGGCCCGGGTGACAGAAACCTTGGAGTAGGCCAAGAGGAAGACGAGCACCGTGATAGGAATGAGGAAGTACCAGCCTTCCCTCATGGTCTGCTTGAAGCTGGGCAGGTCCTCTTTGGGCAACCCCTGCATGCCCAGCTTTTGGGCCTCGATGTCGATCATCAAGAAAAGCCCGGTGTAATATAAAATTGCAGATAGGCCGGCGGCCTTCATGATGGTCATATAGGTGACGCCCAGGATCTCCATGATGATAAAAACGGCGCTGCCCATGATGGGCGGCATGAGAAGACCGCCCGCGCTGGAGACCGTCTCCACGGCGCCGGCGAAGGTGGGGGAGTAGCCGTTGCTTTTCATGAGGGGAATGGTGATCTGCCCGGTGCCCGCTACGTTGGCCGTGCCGCTGCCGGAAAGCATGCCGAACAGGGAGCTTGCCACCACCGCGATCTTGGCTGGACCGCCCCGCACGTGGCCGAAGAGGCTGAAGGACAAATTAATGAAGAAGTTGCCGCCGCCCGCCTCGCGCAGCATGGCGCCAAACAGGATGAAAAGGAAGATATAGGTGGCCGAGATGCCGGCCAGCATACCGAATACCCCCTCCGAGGTGATGAACATGCTGTCCACCAAGCGCTCGAACGGGTAATTCTTGTGGGCCAGGATACCGGGCAGCCATTCCCCGAAGTGCGCGTAGAGCATGGCCACTGCGGCGATGATGGGAAACACCCAGCCCAGGGTGCGCCGGGCGCCCTCGGCGCAGAGAACCAAAAAGATAAAGCCGAACACCAACTCATAGACCGGGGGCGCCATGCCCATGTGGCCCACCTTGGTGAACCAGGTGCACAAAACGTAGAGACCCAACCCCAGGGTCAGTCCGGCCAGACAGTAGCCGTCCCAGGAGATGTTGGTTTTCCTACGCGAGTTCCAGCCGTAGAGCAGGTAGATCAGAATCAAAGCAAAGGTTACGTGGACCACCCGCTGATTCATGGCGGTAAGCTGGTAGATACCGGTGAAAAGCTGAAACAGGCTCATGGCTGTGGCGATGATCTTGATCAACAGCGGCAGCTTGGGCGCCTCTTGGGGTGGCGTTTTTTCATCAATACTAGCCATGACCGGTCCTCTTGATGATTTGATGACAGGGGCGCCACGCCTGGCGCCCCTGTGGATATTTTGTTAAATGCCCTCTATTGGTAGTACTCGGCCCTCTTGTCCCAGATGCCCTTTTCCTTGTAGTAGCGTATGGCTCCTTCGTGGTAGCCCACCGGCACCCCGTCGGCTCCCTTGAAGGCGTTCTTTATGTTGTACATGCGGGCCAGGGGATGAATTGCATCCTTCTGCTTGGGGTGGTCATAGACCGCCTTGAGGATTTTGTAGACCAGATCGGCCGGCAGATCGGCGCGGCACACCCACATCTGCGGCATCACATAGGTTTGCGTGGCGGGCACGCCATAGTAGGTATCCGCCGGAATGGTGAAAGGAACCACGTTGCTGAACTGGGAGCGCAGCTTTTTGAATTCAGCCGTGCTGATGGGAATCAGCCGGATGGGTACGTCGCGCGAAAGCTCCATGAGAGCCGCGATGGGGGTGCCTGCGAAGATCAGGCCGGCGTCAATGGTGTTGTCCCTGATGCCCCGGGCGGCTTCGGTGAAAGACAGGTACTTGGGGGTGAATTTGTCAAAGGTAAGACCCCAGCCGGCTTCCAGGTGCTTCTTGGCGACGATGTTCAGGGTGGCGCTGCCCGCCGGCCCCACGGCCACCGTCTTGCCCTTGAAATCGGCGATACTCTTGATGCTCGAGTCCTTGCGCACAATCCAGTGAACGTCGCTGGTGTGGCCCACGGCGATGAGCCGTATCTTGTCCACGTCCAGGCCCTGCTTCTTGAGGTCGGCAAGGGTTCCCATGCAGGCCAGACCCATGTCTAAGACCCCCCTGGTCAACAGGCGGCAGTTCTCGGTGGAGGCCGCAGTAGACTCGGCGGTTACGCGCACGCCCTTGACATACTTGTTGGCCAAGGCGGCGAAACCGGCCCCGATAAAGTAGTAGGTGCCCGCCGGGGAGCCTGTGCCAAAGGACAGAAACTCGGTGGCGGGGGATTTGGTGGGATTAATGGCGAACATGGCCATTATCATCAAAATGATTCCGAGCGCAGTTTTAATTTTTTGGGACGACATTTTTCCCTCCCCAATCGTCTTGGCGGCCGCTGGGGCCGTTTAAATGAACATATCTCCTGATCGCAAACCCACGGATCAATCCATGGGCAGTTCTTTAACCACGATTTCCATCTCGTTGGGGATCTTGTCGTAGTACATGGGAAAAGTTTGGGAGAGGATTTTGCCGGGCTCGACGGCTTTAGCCTTACGGGGATAAAAACCGCCACCGCTTACGCCATCGGGAAGCCATATGTTCACCCTATATCGCTTGGGCTCCTTGGTCACATTTTTCAGTTCCACGGTGACGTGCAATCGATCCTTGCCCTTGTAGGACTTGATCTCGTAGCTTACGTTGGTAGCCGGCTGGAGGGACTCGATGTCCGCGAAGGCG
>CAZDRW010000364.1:0-4305 GCA_964507555.1 uncultured Desulfarculaceae bacterium | reverse complement strand
CGATCCTGTCCATCCGCGAGTCCTGGACGCGTGCGCATTTGTTTTGGCTTCGCGGCACCCAGTACTGGAAACCAAGAATGATGTTGCGGGCGGTCAGTTCTCCTGCAAACCGCTCGCCATTACCCAAACCTTAATTGGGAGGCAGCAAATGCCAAAGCCTGAAAAGCCTCTAGACAGACGGGGGTTTCTTAGAAAGGCCGGGGCTAGCTTGAGCGTCTTGGGCGCCGGCGTGGTGCTGTTTCAGGCGCCAACACTTGCCGGCGCCGCCGGCCGTCCCAAGAAATATGGCATGGTTATAGACTGCAATCGCTGCACTGACTGCCAGGGATGCACTATCGCTTGCATCAGCGAGAACAACGTGCCCGACGGCCATTACCGATCCTGGGTGAAGTGCATCGAAAAAGGGGAGTATCCCAACCTAAGCACCCACTTTCTACCCCGGCTGTGCAACAACTGCGAGGACGCCCCCTGCCTGAACCTGTGTCCCACCGGCGCCACTTACCGCACTCCCCAAGACGGTGTGGTGCACGTTAATAGAGACGTCTGCGTGGGCTGCCGTATATGCGTGGAGGCCTGCCCCTATGGTTCGCGATTCGTAAACCCCCTGACCAACACCGCGGACAAGTGCGATTTCTGTTACCACCGCATCACTCGCGGGCTGGAACCGGCCTGCGTGGACGCCTGCACGGGACGGGCGCGCATCTTTGGCGACCTGAACGATCCCCAAAGCCCGGTGTCTGTTTACATGGCCGACAAATCCACCCAGCGCCTGCGCGCTGACCTGGATACCAAGCCCAAGGTCCACTATGTCCACGCCGATGAAGCCATTATGGGGCCGGATTACAACCTGCTCTTGGCGGGGAGGTAACCATGGAACAGTCAGTGCAATATATCTATTGGATTCAACACGGGGTACCCTTGGGTTACCTCATCGGATGGTATCTCTGGCTAATCTCCCTGGCCGAGGGTACCCATATCGTGGCCCACCTGAGCTGGCTCTACTACCGCAGCGAGGACTACCGGCCGCTGGAGAAGGTAGGAACCTTTCAACCCTTCATCATCCTGGCCCTGGTGCCTTTATTTCTGATCGCCGATTTGGGACACCCGGAACGGTTCTATACCATGTTCTATAATTGGCACTGGACCTCTCCGGTCGCCTATGGCGTTTATATAATCACCTTCTGCATGATCTCCTACGCCATCCACTCCTATTACCTATTTCGTCCCGAGCTGATCATAAGGGCCCGTCAAGGTGGAGCCTGGAGCGGTCTCTACCGGCTGCTGTTGCCGGGAAAGACCGAAGACGGGGATCGAAACGAGATCCTGGCCAGACAGCGCCGGCGGGAGCGTGCCTGGGCCGGGGTCAGCCTGGCTTTCTCCTTTCTGGGACTCATCTACCTGGGTATCTTGCTCTCCTCCTTCAAGGGCCGGGTCATGTGGAGCTCATCAATGATGGTATTCATCTTCGGTGCTGTGGGAATCACCGGAGGGTCGGCCTTCTTGATCCTGCTCAGCAATCTTAAGAACCTCCTGTCCAAAACCGCGGATGAAGCACTTCGACCCCAGCAACGCTACCTGGCCGATTTCGGCGTCATCCTAAAATACTCGCTCCTGGCCCAGGCAGCGGTGTGGTTCGTTTACTTGGTGCTGCTGCAGTACACCGGCACCGGCGGCAGGCTGGCCAGCTACCTGTTCATGGAAGGGCCGCGATCCTTTCAGTTCTGGTTCTGGCAGGTGGCGGTAGGCCTGGCTCTGCCGTTCCTGCTCACGCTTTACCGGGGCCTGCGCGAAAAACCCCTTATCGCCTCGCTGGCCGCGGTGGCGGCGTTGGCAGGGACCCTCAGCGGGATTATCAACATCTTCATGGGCGGCCAGAGTCTGCCCATGACCAACTTCCGTTGGGAGCATTTAGCTCCGGAACCGGGAAAGATGATCTTCGGCATTGTGACCATGGCGGTGATGTTTTTGGTGTTTTTGGCCACCTATCGGATCTTGCCCTATGAAAACGCCGAAGTCTCGGAAGGAGGTGCCTAGCCATGAGTAGCAACAGGAGAGACTTTATCAAGGGAGCCATGGCTCTTTCCGGACTGTTCGCGGCTGGGGGATGCCTGGCCCCCACGGAAAAGACCGATACCTGGAACAAGGGCGGACCTGATCCGGACCCCGCGGAGGGAGCCAAGGTGGTGCGCACCGTATGCCTGGGTTGCCATAGCGCCTGCGGGCTGCAGGTCAAGGTCAAGGACGGGATGGTTATCAAAATTGACGGCAATCCCTATCATCCCAACAACAAGGAAGATTTTTTATCTTATGACACCGACCCCCGCCAGGCCGAGAAGGTCAACGGCACGGTATGCGCCAAGGGCGGCGCCACCATGCAAACCATGTACAACCCTTACCGGGTGCAACACCCCTTAAAGCGGGTGGGCCCGCGGGGTTCGGGTAAGTGGAAGAGCATCACCTGGGACCAGGCCTACAAGGAGATCATCGAGGGCGGCGACCTTTTCGGAGAAGGTCAGGTGGACGGCCTCAAGGCCATCCGGAGCTTTGATCCCATCGACCCGGCGGCGCCCGAGCTGGGCCCCAAGGCCAACCAACTCTGCTTCATGCCCGGCCGCATAGAACATGGCCGCAAGGAGTTCACCGACCGTTGGTTTAAAGATGCTTTCGGCACGGTCAATAAACGGCTGGATCACACCTCCATTTGCGAAACCAGCCACCATGTGGGTTTGGAGCTGTGCCTGCATAAAAAAAACCACATCAAGCCCGATATCATGAATTGCGAGTACATCGTCTTTTTCGGAACCAGCCCTTACGAAGCCAACTTCCCCATGCAGGCCATGGCCCGCAAACTCAACTTCTTCCGCGAGCGCGGCGGCCAACTGGTTATTGTGGACCCGCGTTTTTCCAACTCCGCGGCCAAGGCCGCCCGCTGGATTCCCATATTGCCGGGCACCGACGCCGCCTTTGTCTTGGGCATGATGCGCTGGATGATGGACCACGATCGGGTGGACCTGCAATATTTGGCTTTCCCCAACGCCAAGGCAGCCAAGGAGGGAGCCGGTCACCTCACCTGGTCTGACGCCACCTATTTGGTTAGGACTGATGACGGCAAATTACTGCGAGATGGCAAGGAAGCCCTGGTCATGGCCGGCGGCAAGCCGGCGCCGGCCTCCCGGGTGCAGCAGGCCGAGCTTTTGGTGGACGCCACGGTAAACGGCGTCAAGGTCAAGAGCGTCTACCAAATGCTGGTGGAGCGGGTCAAGGAGCGCACGGTCAAGGAGTACGCAGCCATCTGCGGGGTGGAACCTCAGGCGATCGAGCGCGAGGCCGATGCCTTCACCTCCCACGCCAGGAGGGCGGTGGCTGACTTCTACCGCGGTTCGGTGCAGCACACCAACGGCACCTACACCGCCCGCACCATCGGCATTCTGAACTTCCTGATCGGCAACGTCTCCTGGAAGGGAGGATGCGAAGCCCACGGCGGCAGCCACTGGCACGAAATGGGCGGCAAGCCCGGCAACCCCTATAATCTGGCCAAGGACCTGCACCCAGGCAAGGTCAAGGCCACCGGCGTGAACATAGACCGCCATAAGAACCGCTATGAGGAGACCAGCGAGTTCAAGCAGAAGGGCTATCCGGCCAAGCGCCCCTGGTTCCCTTTTGCTTATCACAATGTTTACCAAGAGGTGATCCCCAGCATCGCGGCCCAGTACCCCTATCCGATCAAGTGTCTGATCACCTATTGGAACAACGTGGTCTACTCGGCTCCGGCCGGCAGCCATCAGATCGAGCTGCTCAAGGACACTAAGAAGCTGCCCCTGCATGTGGCCATTGACATCGTGATGGGTGAGACTTCCTCTTTAGCCGATTACATCCTGCCTTGCCGGCACTTCTTGGAGGACTATGCCACTCCTCATGTCGCCCCCACCATCCTGACCAAGACCAGCGGGGTGCGCCAGCCGGTGGCGCCGCCGGTGTTCAAGGACACCAAGATGCTGGAGCAGATTTTCATTGACCTGGCCATTAAAATGGGTCTGCCCGGCTATGGCAAGGACGGCTTGGGCCCGGGACGCGATCTTAGCGAGCCCGGAGATTGGTACAAGCTCCTGGTGGCCAATATCGCCTATGGCGACAAGAAGGACCATGCGGTGCCAGGGGCCACGGAAGAAGAGAAAGTGCGCTACGTCCTGGAACGCGGCGGGCGTTTTGAAAACCGCGACAAGGCCTATAAAGGGCCCCACACCCATCACGCCTATAAGGGCATCTGCCGCATCTACAGCGAGCAGCTGGCTACGGCCCGCGACT
>CAZDRW010000363.1:0-4319 GCA_964507555.1 uncultured Desulfarculaceae bacterium | reverse complement strand
AAGGGCAGCCTCGGCCTATCCGCCCTGGACGGCCAGCCCTTTATCTTTTTCCCCCGCGAGCAAGGCCCAAAACTGCATGACCAGATCATGGCCGCCTTTGACCGGGCCGGGGCCCGGCCTTTGATCAGCCAGGAAGTGCTGAGCAAAAGGACCATGTTGGCCTTGGTGGCGGCCGGCCTGGGCCTGGCTTTGGTGCCCGCTTCCAGCGCCCACGCCGCGGGCCATGACCTTGTATTCCGGCAAGTGGCTGATCCTTTGCCTCTGGTGGAGGCAGACGCGGTATGGTCGCCTTCAAACCCCTCGCCTCTGGTGGCAAGCTTTTTGGACACCCTGAACGCCACACCTTGAAAAGATCGCTTTTTACGGCCTGTGCAGATTGTGCATTCCCTGCAAACGCTGGGGCGATTTGCTTGACCGCACGCCATCGCCCTTGAATCATCCATGTCAATTATCGGGAAATTTTGGCATGTTGCCTGCCAGGTTTTTCTTGACGTTTTAGGTCCGGCCTTGCTATTCTCGGCACAATCAATAAGTCAAGCAAGCTTTTGCCTATATAAGGAATGCCCTATGGACCTGCGCCGCCTGCAAGTGTTTTCCAAGGTATATGAATGCAAATCCTTTTCCCGGGCCGCCGATGAGGTCCTGCTCAGCCAGCCCACGGTGAGCGGTCATATCAAGAGCCTGGAAGAAGAAATCGGCGTGCCGCTGTTCGACCGTCTGGGGCGGGAGATCCTGCCTACCCGGGCGGCGGAGCTGCTCTATGAATACGCGGTGCGCATCCTCGGCATGGTCGAGGAAGCCTCTGCTGCGGTGGACGCCTTTCTGGGCCGCCTGCGGGGCAGCCTGGTGGTGGGCGGCTCCACCATTCCGGCCCATTACGTGCTCCCCGACATGGTGGGTCGCTTCCGCCTGATGTACCCCGAAGTGCGGGTGACCGTGGAAGTGGGCGACACCAGCGAGATCTCCCAGGCGGTGCTCAGCGGCAAGCTGGAAGCCGGCCTGGTGGGCGCCTGGCCCAAGGATGAGCGCCTGGCTTCCACGCCCATCATGGACGACACCGTGTGCCTGGCCGCCTGGCCGGACCATCCCCTGGCCGGTCGCAAGGTAAGCCTTAGCGACCTTGCCGCCACCCCCATGGTGCTGCGCGAAGCGGGCAGCGGCACCCGCGCCTTTTTCGAGAACGCCCTGGCCGACGCCGGGCTTAGCCTGAGCGATCTCATGGTGGCGGCCCAGATGGGCTCGTCTTTGGCGGTGCTCATGGCGGTGCGCGCCCAGGTGGGGATCGGTTTCATCAGCCGCCGGGCCCTCATGGATGATCTGGCCGCGGGCCGCCTGGTTGAGCTCAAGGTGGACGGCCTGGACTTAAAGCGTCAGTTCTATTTGATCACCCGGCGGGAACGCACCCACTCGCCCGCGGCCAAGGCCTTTATCGGCCTTTGCCTGGCCGAAACCGGCGAGGAAACCCATCAGGCGGCCTAGATCGTGCCCATCCTAATCGATATCCCCGGCTGGCGCCGGCTCTCGCTTTTTCACCTGGTCCTGGACCTTAACGGCACCGTGGCCCTGGACGGGGCCCTCTTGCCGGGCGTGGCCCAGGCCGTGGGGCGCTTGGGCCAAAGCCTGGAATGCCATTTAGTCACCGCCGACACCTTCGGCACTGCCGCCCGCTTGTTCGGCCCCGGAGTGACGGTGCAGGTGATCGAGCCCGGCAACGAAGGCGCCCAGAAATTGGCGCTGGTCAAGCGCCTGGGACCCGAGGAGGTGGTTGCCCTGGGCAACGGGGCCAACGACGCAGCCATGCTGGGAGCCAGTGCTCTTGGCATCGCGGTGGTCGGAGAAGAGGGCGCGGCCCGAGAGGCGCTTAATGCCGCCGATTTGGTGGCCCCTGGCTCTCTGGCCGCTCTCCAGCTATTATTAAAGCCGGATCGTCTGCGCGCCACGCTTAGGCGCTAGGCGCGCCTAACCCGATTCCCTTGAAGGAGCGACATGGCCGACCAGGTTAAGCTGGCCGAAAAGGCCCGCGCCGCTGGTTGAGCCGCCAAGATCGGGCCGGGGGACCTGGCCTTGATTTTGGAAGGGCTGCCAGTGGAGCGCGATCCCAACCTGTTGGTGGGAGCCGGCACCGCCGACGACGCCGGGGTGTACCGGCTGACGGACGAGCTCGCCCTGATCCAGACCGTGGACTTCTTCACGCCCATCGTGAACGACCCCTATCTCTTCGGCCAGATCGCCGCGGCCAACGCGCTATCGGACGTCTACGCCATGGGCGGCCGGCCGGTCTGCGCCATGAACATCTGCTGCTTTCCGGTTAAAGACCTGGACCTCTCGGTTTTCCGCGAGATTCTAAGGGGCGGCCAGGAAAAGGTGCACGAGGCGGGCGCCGCCTTGGCGGGCGGGCACTCGGTGGAAGACCCGGAGCTGAAATACGGGCTTAGCGTAAGCGGCCTGGTGCATCCGGAACGCATCGTCACCAACGCCGGATTGAAGCCCGGCCAGCGCCTTGTCCTCACCAAGCCCCTGGGCACCGGAGTCATCGCCACCGCCCTGAAGGCCGGCCTGGCCAGCCCGCAGGCGGTGGCCCAGGCGGTGGAGCTGATGCGGGCCCTCAACGCGCCGGCCGTGGAGGTGATGAGCGCCTGCCAGGTCAGCGGCGGCACCGACGTCACCGGTTTCGGTCTCTTGGGCCACGCCTTGGAGATGGCCCGGGCCTCCAAGGTTGGCATCGAGATCGAAGCCCGGGCGGTGCCCATTCTGGATGATGCCCGCGACATGGCCGCCATGGGCCTGGTGCCCATCGGCTCTCATGCCAACCGGGGATTTTGCGAAAAGCACCTGCGCACCATGGGGCAGGTGGATGAGATCCTCTTGGACCTTTTGGCCGACGCCCAGACCTCGGGCGGCATGCTGATGGGCATCTCAGAGGAAAACCTGGACCGGGCGTTGGGCATGTTGGAGGGCTTGGGGCTAGAGCGTGCGGTGGTCGGGCGGGCTATCCCGCAAAACCCCGGCACCATCACGGTGCGCTTTTAATAAAAACCCGCCTTAGGGCAAATGCCGCCGATTGCCTTGGCAGCCGCCTTTACCGAAGCTTTTCAAACAGCCACTTCGGTGCGGTTCTTGCCCTGGCCCTTGGCCTGGTAAAGAGCCCGGTCCGCCCGCTCCAGGAGCCCTGGCAGGCTTTCAGCGGGCTGCATCTGGGCCACCCCCAGGCTCACGGTCACCGAGACGGTCTGACCAGGACGCGGCGCGAAGGTTTGGGCCTCGAACCCTTTGCGAATGCGCTCGGCCACGGCCTGGGCCTGCTGGGCGCTGGCACCGGGCAGGATCACCAGGAATTCCTCGCCGCCGTAGCGGCAGGCGATGTCCCCCTGGCGGGCGTTGTGGTCGATCACCCCGGCCAGGGCGATGAGCACCTGGTCACCGGCAGGGTGCCCGTGGGTGTCGTTGAATGCCTTGAAATCGTCCACATCCATGATGATTAAAGAAAGCATGCGCCCGCCGAACTGGGAGGGAGGCGCTTCCTCGCCCAGCCAAGCCATCAGATACCTTTTATTGAAAAGGCCGGTCAGTTCGTCGGTCTGGCTCAAATGACGGTAGCGCTTCTCGCTGATGGCCAGGCTTTGCCGCTCCACATGCACCTGTTTTATGCGCGCCGCCAAGGCCAGGGACAATAGCGCCACCTCGAAAGCCGAACTAATCTGCAAGGCATAGCTGGTTAGGAAGGAATACGGCATCAGCCCCTTTATGGTGAGCGCCATGGTTACCGCCCCCAGGCCCAGCACCAGCCAGGCGGCCAGGAAATAAGCCGCGGGCTTGAATCCCCGCCTTAGGGCCCCGATGCTGGCCCATACCGCCAGGCCCGGCCCTATCACCCCCCAAAAGTAAAAGCGGTGCAACTGCGCGATGGGCAGAAACGGCGTGAGCGCCACCAAAATGATGGCCCCGATCAGGTAGGCGGCCAAAAGCTTCTCCACCAGAGGCGCATAACGCCGGGTATTCAAAAACAGGCGCACCACCTGGGCGGCGGAAGCGAACATGAGCCCGAAGAAAACCAAGTCCAGGCGGCTGGCCGCGCTCAGGTTCAAAGGCGGCAGCACCCGGCTCATGAGCCCGTTGTTGGCCAGCATGTATAAAACGAAAAAGCCGACGTAAATCACGTACCAGAGATAATTGCGGTCCCCTAAAGTGAAATAGGCCACCAGGTTGTAGAGGATCATGGCCAGGATGATGCCATAGTAAAAACCGAAGAATAGATAGCGCCCGGAAATCGAATCCAAAAAAGCGGCCTCGCGGTAGAGCCGGGGCTGCACGATCAGATA
>CAZDRW010000362.1:0-4321 GCA_964507555.1 uncultured Desulfarculaceae bacterium | reverse complement strand
ACATATTAAATAGTTATAAATCTTTCGATTATCGTTTCGCCTTATTACTACCGCTACGGCAATGCCCAAGGCAATTTGCCAAGTCCTGAGCATGAGCAGTAAATAAAAAGTCGAGCTGGTGCCGTGCATCCGGTAGTCGGTGGGGATGAAACACAACCAGAGCAGCGAAAGGAGCGCCACGCCCAAATAGACAGCGGGGCGGTTGCCGGGCAGGCTCCAGCGGCCGAAATCGCGCTCCAGGTCAGGATCTGTGAAATCCGCGAAGATGTTGAGCTTTTTCGTCATCATCGCAGCAATCCCTCACAGCGCCCGCACGTAACAGCAACCCTGCCACACACGGATAACGCCCATGCCGGGCAAATCCGTGATGACTGATACGAGCTAGATCAAATGGTGTAAATATGAGATCCGCCTTTTCGGGGGGGGCTCACCATCCCAGGCGGGAGGCGCGGGCCATGCGGTTTCTCAAGGCGACATACTAAGCTTAATCCATTTTTCTGGTCAAGCATATTCACCGGCCAGGGCCCGGCCTAAAGAATATTGAAATAATTGCATTATCGTAACTTTTAGCTTTTCACTTGGCCCCGGCGGCTGATATCGGTTATTGGTGAATATTCCGCGCTACAAGGTGGAGGTCTTTTATCGCCTAACTCTTCGGGAGAATCATGGAAACAAGCCAGAACAACCTCCATGCCGCCCAGCGCCGGTTGGTCTTGCGCATCGCCAGCATCGCCGCCATGGGCGGCCTCTTGTTCGGCTACGACACCGGGGTCATCTCCGGCGCCCTGCTCTTTCTGGCACCGCAGTTCAAGTTGAGCAGCCTGGGCCAGGAATTGGTGGTGTCATCGGTGCTGGCGGGCTGCATTTTGGGGGCGGCGGCCAGCGGCCGCCTGGCCGACCTCCTGGGCCGGCGCAACCTCACCATAATCTGCGCGGCGGTGTTTTTCATCGGCTCCCTTTTCTGCGCCGCGGCCCAAGGCGTGCACTCCTTGGTCATGGGACGAGTCATTATCGGGTTGGCCATCGGCGTGGCCTCCTTCGTGGTGCCGCTTTACATCTCCGAGATATCGCCGCCGGCAAGGCGCGGGGCCCTGGTCTCTTTGAACCAGCTCATGATCACCGTGGGCATCCTGGTCTCCTATTTGGTGGACGACCTTTTCGTGCACGCGGCCCAGAGTTGGCGCTACATGTTCCTCCTGGGGGTGGCCCCGGCCCTGGTGCTGGGCATCGGCATGGTCTTTTTGCCCAGCAGCCCGCGCTGGCTGGTGCTGCAAGGCCGCGAGGATGAGGCTTTTTCAATCCTCAAAAAAACCCTGGGGCCCGCCCAAGCCGAGGGCGAGCTCATGGCCATGCGCGCCATTGGGCAAGCAGACTCGGGCGGCGCCATGGCGGAGCTCATGGCTCCCTGGCTGCGGCCCGCCCTTTTGATCGGCCTGGGCATCATGTTCATCCAGCAGGCCACCGGCATCAACACGGTGATCTACTATGCGCCCACCATTTTCAAAATGTCGGGCTTTACCAGTAACGCCGCCGCAATTTCGGCCACGGTGGGCGTGGGAGCGATCAACGTTCTGTTCACCGTGGTATCCATCAAGCTCCTGGACCGCTGGGGCCGCAAGCCGCTTTTAAGCATCGGGCTTGCGGGCATGGCGGCCAGCCTTTTCGCGCTGGGCCTGGTGTTCGCCTTGGAAGATAGCCTGGGCGATTCCCTGCGCTGGCTGGCGGTAGCCAGCGTGGGGGTCTACATCGCCTCCTTCGCGGTGAGCCTGGGGCCCATCGCCTGGCTGTTGATCTCCGAGATATATCCCCTCAAGATCCGCGGCCTGGCCATGAGCCTGGCCACCCTGGCCAACTGGTTCATCAACTTCCTGGTGGCCATCAGTTTCCTCAGCATCATCGACGGCCTGGGCAAGACCGGCGCCTTCTGGCTGTATGCCGCGGTGGGCCTTATGGGGCTTATCTTCTGCCGCTTATACGCGCCCGAAACCAAGGGCGTCCCCTTGGAGCGCATCGAGGCCAACCTGAAAGCCGGGCTTAAGGCCCGGGATTTGGGCGCGCCCGAGGCCAAAAGGCCATAGGCTCAAGGCCGGGGGGCTGAAAAGCTTTCATTCGAGAGGATAAGCCCCTTATACTGTTGCTAGCCCCTCCAGCAAAAGTAATGACCGCGCCCTTAAGCAAGCCAGCCAACCGCAGCCGCCCCGGCGCAGTCGCCCTTTGCTGCACCATGAATCGCATAATTCATCCGCATGAAATTTGGGGGAAGGAAATGCCCAAGCAAAGAACCATCCGCAAGCTGATCGCGCTTTTAATAGTCGCAGCCCTGGCTGTCATCAGCGCATCCGCCTTGGCCGCCGACAAAGCAACCGCGCCCGCAATTAAGACCCAAGAGATCGGCTCCAACATCACTTTTTTAAAGAAGGTCCTGGCCGAAAACCCGGACATCGCAAAGGCTCTGTTGGCATCGCTCAAAAAAGCCGACTGGAAGGGCATCAAAACCCTGGACCAGTATTACGCCTATCTGGCGCGCACTGAAAAGCTGATCCCCAAGGCGCGCAGCATCCTGCATGAGATTCTTGAGTTCTACTATTTGATCGGCCAATCCAAATACCTGAACGACAGCAAGCTCTTTCAGCAATGGGTGGTGTGCTTTGCCCGCGACAGGGGCAAATTTCTGGACACCCCTGAATCCATAAAAAACCTGGAGACATATTATAGGGATAAAGACTTCCACATGGAGGACTACTATGTAGCGCCCAGCGGGTGGCTGACCTTTAACCAGTTCTTCGCCCGCGAGATCAAACCCGGCAAGCGCCCGGTGGCGGGGCTCTGCGACGACAGCGTCATCGTCTCTCCGGCCGACAGCGTGTATCAAGGCTTCTGGAAGATCGACGAAAAGTCCGATATCACGGTCAAGGGCTTCAAATACTCCATCAAACAACTCTTGGACGGCAGCAAATACAAGGACGCCTTCAAGGGCGGCATGTTCACCCACAGCTTTTTGAACGTCAACGACTACCACCGCTATCACGTGCCCGTGGGCGGCCAGGTGCTTGAGACCAAGGTGATCCTGGGCAGGATGTATCTGGGCGTGGCCAAGGACCCCAAGACCGGCAAGCTGGTGCCGGTGGACGACGAGGGCTGGCAGATGACTCAGGCGCGGGGCTTGATCGTGCTGCAAACCAAGAACCTGGGATTGGTGGCGGTGCTTCCCATCGGCATGGCCCAGGTCTCGTCGGTCACCATTACGCCCGATGTGGGCGATATGCTGGCCAAGGGCGAAGAGTTCGGCTTTTTTCAATTCGGCGGCTCTGACATCATCACCGTGTTCCAGGCCGGCAAGGTTAAGCTGACCGGCAAGCCTGACACCCACTATCTGCAAGGCCAAAAAATAGGAGAGGTGCTGCGCTGACAGCAAACGAACGATGGCGGCGGGCTCAAGGACAAGCTGCAAGCCAGGCCGCGCCTTCCGTCCCATTCGGGGCGTTAGGCGTGGCTTGGCTTTGTTGAGGCTGCCGGTTTAGGCCGGAAAGCTTACCGGCCCCTATCCCCCCGAATGCAGGTTGATGAACCCGCAGATATCATCCATGGCCAGCTTGGCCTCTGGAAAGAGCGGCGCGCAGGCGGGATAGCAATGGCACATGCCCGCGCCGACCTCCAGCCTGGCCTCCACACCCGCCTCCCGCGCCTTTCTAGCAAAGCGCACCGCGTCATCCCGCAGGGTTTCGTCTCCTCCGGCATAAAGCAAAAGCGGCGGTAGGCCCTTTAGGTCGCCGTACAAGGGCGAGATCCAATGATGGCCCAAGTCCTGGCCATCCGCATAATGCTTGACGCAGGCATGCTGGGAACCGCGCGGGGACAGGCACTTGTGCGCATTGGTGATTAGCGACTCGCCGGTGCATTTGAGGTCGGTCCAAGGACTGAGCGCCACGGCTGCCGCGGGCAGAGGCAGGCCCTGGTCCTTGAGGGCCAGCAAGGTTGCCAAGCCTAAGCCGCCGCCAGCTGAATCGCCCACAAACGCTATCTTACCGGGGTCAATGCCCTGGTCCAGCAGCCAGGCATAGGCGGTCAGGGCGTCATCCAGGGCCGCCGGAAAAGGATGCTCCGGCGCCAGGCGATAGCCAAAGAGTAGCGCCTGAATCCCGCTGCCCTGCACGAACTTAGCCACGATAGCGCGGTGCATTTCAATTGTGCCCAGCACATAGCCGCCGCCGTGGAAGTAGAGGATGGCCTGGTCTGGGGCGGCTTGGTCGGATTTGATCCATTCCGCCGCGAGTGCGCCGATGACCACCGGTTCCGCGCTGAAGCCCTTGGGCAATCTTCC
>CAZDRW010000361.1:0-4355 GCA_964507555.1 uncultured Desulfarculaceae bacterium | reverse complement strand
ACGGCGGGCAAAAACAAGGCCGCCGCGCCGATATTCTGCATGAAGCTGGAGATGCCCGCCACGGTGAGCGATATAAAAATGATGATGCGCGACTGGCTGTTGCCGGCCAGGCGCAAAATGGGCCCCACCAACCGGTTGATGACACCAGTGCGGTCCAGACCGGCACCGATGATTATCACCGCGATGATGGACACCACCGCATTGCTGGATAGGCCGGAAAAGGCCTCTTTGGGAGTGACCAGATGCAAAAGCGGCAAGACCACCATCATGAGGATCGCCACCACATCCACACGCACCCATTCCACCACGAATAGAAAAACCGCGATTCCGATCATCAGCATGACCAGGATCATGTCAGTAGTTAACTGTGGCATACACTTTCACCTTGGCTTTATCAGGAGGAATCACTTGTTTTTTGAAGGCAACCGGTCATCTTTGCCCCTGCTGCTGACGGTCCACAAAGGACATTCCAACGCGTTGGCGGCCTTGGCCAACCAATGGCCTCGCCTGCCGCCGCCGATGTCTTCTCCACTGCCCCAGATGATTACCTGGAATGGGGGACGCTCGGCCAAAAACTTCAGGAGTTCTTCACCCGGATCGCCCACCCGCACGGCCGCGCTGGTGGTGATGCCGTCCCGCAGGTACTCGGCGGTGAGCCAAGCCAGCAGTTCCCCGGATTTTTGATCCACCTCATTGATGGCGTTTCGCTTGGAGCCCAGCCTGGTGGTGTCCAGAAAGTCCATTTCGACCACCATGAGCAGGGTGACCTCGGCATCCATGCGCTGGGCGAACTCCCGGGCATATTCCAAGGCCTGCGGGCAGACGATATCGTTTTCCAGGACTACTAGTACTCTTTTGAACATGCTGAACCCTATTCTCCCTGTCCAAAAGAAGAGCAAGGCCCATACCAGGCTGGGCTGGCAGATTAACTATCTGTAATGGATTGCAAAGTGGGAAGCGCCGCCCAAACAGGCTTATGAGCTGATTGTTTCACTTAGCAACGGTTCAGACTTGCGGGCAGGCTCTTATGCGGGTCTGGGATTGGCCAGGAACCAAACGTTGCTTTATTGCAACAGGGCGTATAAAAAATGTAACGTTTTATTTCAAACCATATTTTTTCATTTTGCGCCACAAACTCACCCTGTCGATTCCCAAGATCTCGGCGGCTGTGGTGCGCACCCCCCCGGCCTTATGCAAAACGTCCCGGATGTATTCTTTTTCCATTTGGTCCAAGCTGGGACTCCTCCCGCCGGTCTTGGCGAAACTGGCCAACTCCACCGAGGCCAAATCCGAGGGCAGGTCGCGCGTTTGGATCATCTCACTCCGGCAGAGAGCCACTGCCCGCTCCATGATGTTCCGCAGCTCGCGGACGTTGCCCGGATACGCGTAATTTGACAAGAGAGCCAGGGCCTCGGAAGAGATTCCATCAATACTCTTGTCCATGTCCCGTTTGAATTTTTCCAGGAAATGATAGACCAAAAGCGGTATGTCCCCCCTCCTTTCCGACAAACGGGGGAGGTTGAGGCTGACCACGTTGAGACGGTAGAAGAGGTCCCGGCGGAACACCCCCGCGTCGGCATCGGTTTTGAGATCGCGGGCGGTGGCGGCCAGCACCCGCATATCCACGGCCCGCGGCCGGGTGGCTCCCACCCGCAGCACCTCGCGTTCCTGCAGGGCCCGCAAGAGCTTCACCTGCATGGCTGGCGGCATTTCGCCGATCTCGTCCAGAAAAACGGTTCCGCCCTGGGCTATTTCCAAAAGCCCCGCCTTGGCCTGGTGAGCACCGGTAAAGGCTCCCTTTTCATGGCCGAACAGCTCGTTTTCCATAAGCTCCCGGTTGAAGGCCGCGCAATTGAACGCCACCCAGGCCCCCGCGGCCCGCCGGCTCTGGTCATGGATCGCCCGGGCGGCCAATTCCTTGCCGGTTCCCGACTCGCCGGTGATGAGCACGTTGCAGTCGGTGGGAGCGATCTGGGCGACGGTCTCCGCCAGCCTTAGCATCTGGGGGCTCTGGCCGATTATGAGGTGACCCTGGTCCTGTTTGGGCCCGGGGGGGATAAGCTCGCGAGCCTGGTCGTGCGCCTGCTTTTGCCTAAGGGCCTGGGCCACTTTATCGCGAACCTCTTGGGGGGTGAAGGGTTTGGCCAGGAAATCAAAGGCGCCTTTCTTGGTGGCATCCACCGCCCCTGCCAGGCTGGCATAGCCGGTTATGATGATGACCGCCACCTCCGGCGCGACCTTCTTGACCAGGTCGAGCAGTTCCAAGCCATCTAGGTGCGGCATCCTGAGATCACTGAGCACGATGTCGAAAGGCTCGGTCCGGAGTCTTTGCAATGCGCGCACCGGATTGCTATAGGTCGATACCGTATGGCCTTCCTTTTCCAGGATTCGTCGCAGGCTCTTAAGGGCCGTGGTCTCATCATCCACCACCAGAATCCGGCCCGCGCCAGGTTGCCCGCAGGAATTGCCATTAGGTTTCATTAAAGTCTCCGCAATATGTACCGTTTCCACCTGGCCTGCCCGCACAGCGCCATCATTGCGATCCAGGCGGCCCCCCCATGATCCCACGCTTGGGCTGGGGGAGGTGCTACCTATGATAGCTCGTGCATGCCTGATAATTCAAAGTCATGCGCAAATTAAATGTGCCCGTCTCCCTTAACGGCATGGAGTTTGCTAGTTATATTTTAAGGGTAGCGGCATTCTGCCGCACCACGGGTCAGAGGGAGCAAGTGTGAAAAACACCATCCGCGGCCGAATTATCGGCATATTTCTGGTCTGCCTGGTTCTGGGCATGGCCTTGACCGGGTACCACTACTGGAATGTGGTCTCCCTTCGCCAAAAATTCGACTTGGTGGAGGATTTCTACCGGCTGTTCAACAACGTGCTGGAAGTTCGCCGCTACGAAAAAAACTACATCATTTTCAGGAACCCCAAGGATATAGAGCAGGCGGCCCACTACCTGGCGCGCACGCGCGCCCTGTCCAATGAGCTAGCCAGTGATATGGAGCGAGTTGGGGGCAGCGCCGAGTTCGCGCGATTTTTGACCAGCCTAAAAATTTACGGCAAAGTGCTGGACGACACCCTGAAAGACAGAAACCCCGCCAACGACCCCTTTGATGTGGTGCTGATTCGCCGCGAGGGCAAAGAGATGGTGGACTTCAGCCATCACCTGCTCACGATCAAGCGGCAGCGCATCCACGATGCCCTGCAGCGCACCCTGGCCATACCTGCGGCCTTCTTGGTCAGCTTGGCTGTGCTGCTGTTGGTGGTTGGGCATTTGGTGAGCCGCAATATCCTGCGGCCTTTGGCGCTCATCCAGCACACCACTGAGGAAGTGGCCCAAGGCAACTTCAAGCCCATACCATTTTCGGCTGGTAGTAAGGACGAGGTTGCGGCTTTGGTGGAAGCCTTCAACCGCATGGCCCAAGAGATAGAAACCCGCCAAGAGGAGCTGGTGCAGTCGCGTAAGATCGCAGCCATCGGCACCTTTACCTCGGGCATCGCCCACGAACTGAACAACCCCATAAACAACATACGGCTGACGGCTGAAACACTGCTGGCCGACCTGCAGGATCTTAACCGGGGCGAAATCAGCGAGCTGGGCTTGGACGTTTTGAGCCAGGCCGATCGGGCCAGCGACATCGTGAAAAACCTCCTGGATTTTTCCCGCCAGGACCGCCCCCAGTCCAGCGCCCTTTCCATCCGGGAGGTACTGGACAGCACCTACAAATTAGTTAAGAATCAAATAATGGTGGACGGCATCACCCTGGATAGCCAAGTGCCCGCGGACCTGTCCCCCATAAAGGGCAGCCTGCGCAACCTGCAGCAAGTGTTCTTGAACCTGCTGCTCAACGCGGTGCAGGCCATGCCCAGGGGGGGGGCGATTCAGGTCTTTGCCGAAGAGGAGCCCCAGGGCTTCATCCGGGTGGATGTCTCCGACACCGGAGCCGGTATCCGGCAGGAGGACCTAGAGCATATCTTTGACCCCTTCTACACCACCAAGGAGGTGGGCCAAGGCACCGGACTGGGTCTATCGGTCACTTACGGACTGGTCAAGAAGCACGGCGGCTATATAGAGGTGAAGAGCCAGGCCGGCCAGGGCACTACCTTCTCGGTGTTCCTGCCGGTCAATGGAGAGAGGGAGGGCTCAGCGTAGTGAAGGCCAGCATAGCGATCGTCGACGACGAGCCTTTGGTCTGCCGGCGCCTGGAGCGCTACCTGGGCAAGGAGGGCTACGAGGTGGAATGCTTCCTAGAGGGGCGTTCTTTCCTGGCACGCCTTACTGAGAGGCCCTTTGACATCGTATTCACCGACCTTCGCATGCCCGGCCCCAGCGGTTTGGAGGTGCTAAGCGA
>CAZDRW010000360.1:0-4366 GCA_964507555.1 uncultured Desulfarculaceae bacterium | reverse complement strand
TCTTGTTTCATTTGCCATTTTTGTCGCCTTACCTGTCATCAATTTTCCAGCGCCGGCCATCCCAGGCCGCTGTTGCGCCGGGCCGAGGGCCAGGTGGAGCCCATTCCCTCCACCGGCGGCATGGCGGTGGGCGTGTTCGACCAGATGGGACTATTACGGGGCGAAATCACCATGGAGCATGGAGATACTCTCCTGGTCTACACCGATGGCCTGGACGAAGCGGTAAACGCCAGGGACGAGCAATTCGGCTTGCAGCGGGCCAAGGATTGGCTGGCCAACACCGAAGTCACCGATGCGCCGGTGATGATCGACCGCTTGGTGCACAAGCAACTGGAGTTCACCGGTGACTTGGAGCAGTTCGACGATCTCACCCTTTTAATTTTCCGCCACAAGCAGTAAGTAACCCGCTTGGCGCGTGCGTTTGCGGGCGGCGTATAGTACCGGGCTTAAAAGTCACGAACAGCGGTTCAAGCGAGGCATTACTCAGGAATTAGCCATGTTGGCCGGCACTCTGGTGAAAAACCATAAGGATTGCCAAGGAAAAGATTGGTAGAATTAAATATACCTGCCTGTTGGTATTTCCAAGCGATAGCCATAGGGAGACAAGTACATGTCCCAAGACGTCGAACATAAAGTGCAAGAACTGGAGGCGCGCTACCGTCTCTTGGCCGACAACTTGGTCGACGCTATTTGGATTATGGATGTGGAAGATGAGAAGTACGATTTCATTACGCCTTCCATTGCCAAGCTGAGCGGCGAAACGGCGGAGGAAGCCAAGCAATACACCTTGCAGGAGCGCATGACACCGGAATCCTATGAAAAGGCGAAGCAGGTCATCGAAGCCAATATAAGCGATTTTAAACAGGGTCTGGACCGCAAGCGCACCATGGAAGTGGAAATGCTGCACAAGGACGGCCACACCTATTGGTTGGAGATCACCGCCAGGTTTTTCCGCGATCCCGATGGTAGAATCAAAATCGCCGGCGTCAGCAAAGACATCAGCAAACGCAAACAAGACGAGCTACAACGCGAACATTTGATAAAAGAATTGGGCAAGGCGCTGGCGGCAAAAGAGGAGCTTCTGGAGGAGGTCAAGCTTTTAAGAGGTCTCCTGCCCATTTGCTCCGGCTGCAAGCGCATCCGCGACAGCGAGGGCAAGTGGTGGCCTTTGGACGCATATGTGGAGAGACGCGGCCGGGCCAAGCTCTCCCACAGCATCTGTCCGGACTGCTCGGAAGTGCTTTACAATATCAAATTGAAGACCCAATAATAGCCGGCGATCCTTAACCGCTCCCCTGGGCCAGGTGCCTTATAACCTTCGTCAACCAGGGATGGGGGCTCTCAGCCGCGGACCTGACCCGAACCCCGCGGGCAGAGCCTCTTGGCCGAGCCCGTAACACCCGCTTTATAGACTAGGCTCGCCTGCTGGCGGCTTTAATCGATGGCCTTACCCCGCGCCCGGAAGGCCTTTTTTATTTCGTTCTGCAATTCCGCCGAGGAAAAAGGCTTCATCACCACCCCGTCACCGCCGTATTCAGCGCACTCTGCAACGAGAGCCTCGTCACCATGGGCTGTAACCAGGAGGAACAGGGTGTCATCGAAATCCCGGTTGCCCCTGAGTTTGTGCAGCAAGTCGGAGCCGGACATGCCCGGCATCTGCTGATCGCAAAAAATGAGGCCCACCCCGCCATTATTCAATAGACCCAAAGCCTGGTCCGCGTCGCCCGCTTCCATGAATTTCCTGAAGCCGAGGCCCATCAGCTGTTTCATAAGCGTATTACGGGCAAACCAGGAATCGTCGATTATAAGAACCGCCGTGTCCAGAGTCAGATCAGCCACACACACCTCCCTTGGAGCGGTCCACCGTCGCTGCGAGGGGCTAGGGTCATCCGCAATCGGCGCGGGCGCTCGGAGCAGCGCCCTCTTGCGGCCGAAAGCATTATTTAGTGCCGGTCACCAGTTCGTAAACCAGATCCTCGGCCTTTGCCAAACTGATCAAGCTGGTATTCAGAGCCATGTGGTAATGACACACGTCGTCGGGCTTTTCCACCCCCAGGCTCTCGATGAAGCGGTTGCGCCGGCGCACCTCCTTATCCACCAGGCTCGCGGCCTTTTCCTTGGAGAGCTTGTAGGTGTCTATCATGAACTTGATGCGGTCATCATGAGAGGCCACCAGAAGCACCTTGTAGGCATCGGGCCGGTCGGCTAAAATGAACTGGGCGCCGCGGCCCACTATCACGGCGTTGCCGTGATCGGCGATCCGCTTGATAACCTGGCTCAGGAACTGGCGGTAGCGTTTCTCGTCAAAGTCATGCAGGTTTTCACCCAAATGACGCTCTATGAAATCAGAGGGCACCAAGCTGGTGACAAAGCGCATCAGCCTATCGCCGGCCTCCTTTTCCACCCCCTCCACCCAATCCAGCGACACCTTGGCCTCCTTGGCAACCTGATTCAGCACGTCGTTATAAACAAAAGTCCATCCCAAGCGCTTGGCCAGCCTCTGTCCCAACGTTTTACCGCCCGCGCCGAACTGTCGAGAAATGCACAACACACTCATGAATCGCCCCTCCTAATATATGGCTAGCATTGCCGGCTTCACCCGGCTTGGTCCTTAATATAGCAGAATTCACATCTGTAAGAATATTTGTTGTGCAATTGATTGGGCATAAAAAAACCCCCGCCTGACAGGCGGGGATATAGTCGGCAAGAGCTGCTGAAATTTAGCTGCGAGGGCTCCAGCTCAGCGGATCATATGGCTGACCTCGTTATTGACCACGCCGTAGATTTCCTCGTCCGTGCCGTACACATCCACCACCGAACGGTGGTTGATAAGTTTCTCAATAATAAACGCGGTCACATAAAGGCTGATGCGGTTGGGACGGGGAACCAGATTGCGCAGGGGGCTGATGGCATATTGGATATCAAAGTCCTCGGCCTGCAGCAACTCCCCCAAATTGGTGGCCAGTTGCTCTTCCACATCACGCTGGTTGCTGGTCTCTATAAGTTTCGAGTCGATCAGCTTCATGGCCAGACGCTGGGCGAGCTGATCCGCGCAATCACTGAGCTGGGCAAGCTGACGGCCCCAAGCCGATTGCCGGGAGCTTTCCAGCCGGGAGATCAGGTTCTCCTCGCGGTAGTTGGTGTTGAATCCACCGCCCATGGCGTTTTCCTTCCTTATAAGGGGCCGCCTGTTACTTGGCGGGCCCGAAAATCTCAAACAGGCCTGGCCGGGTCCGGGTTGGCGTGCAAGCTGTTTTGTTATAGAATCTTCCAACCCTTATGTAATACGGCCGCCGGGCCGGCCTCTTTTTTAGGGCCACCAAGCTTTATTATCACCCAACCGGCTTCCGCGCAATGACAAGTTGCATAACCAGGTTAAAAAATGACCCCTTTCCCTTTGGATTATCCCTGTCCGCAATGGCTGGAAGACGAAGCGCTCATCATTGAGCACGCCGGCGAAATGCCTGAAGTGGCCTTGGCCGAGTCATTGCACCTTTTGGGCGAACTCTGCCAAGAGGACCTGATCTGCCTGCGGGCCGCCTGCGCGCGGGGTTATCTGCGCAGCATAAAACGGGACCTGAACTGGGCCAACATAGGATCGCCGGCTTTCAGGGGCCTAGAACGGGCCCGGACCAATTTGGCCCGCCTGCAACGCTTTTTGGCGGGTCTTAGCGCTGAAATGCCTGCCGCTGACCGCAAAAGCTTGGCTGCGGCCCTGGCTTGCTTCTTAAACGCCGAGCAAAACGCCCTTAAGCAAGGCCGCGCCTATGCCGTCGCCCCGGCCGGGGAAGTCAGAGCCCTGGCCCAGGAGCTGGGCCTGGACTTGGAGCCCTGGCAAGGCCTGCTGAAGCGCCTAGCCGACCTGCCCGCGCCAGATTTCATCGGCCTGCGGGCGCTTAAGCGCCTGGAAATTGAAAACGCGGCGCTAAAAACCCGCAGGGTGCGGGACGACCATTTGCGCATCGCTCTTCTGGATGCGGCCGGCAAGCTTCTGGGGGCAGCCGCTTTGCCTTGGCAGAGCGACGTACCGGCCGTGACCGCCGAGAACCGCGCCAGGGCCGAGACGGTCTGGCGGCTGATAGACGCACCGGCTGAAAACGAAAAAGACAACTAAAGATGGGCGGGCGAGTCCAGGCGGGTTGAAAAATCTGCATCCCAAAACGAAAGGCCCGGCACTTATGCGCCGGGCCTTGCCTTATACACTATCTGCCGCTTAAGGCAGAGCGACTATTAGGGCTTGGCCTTTTTCCGGTGGGGCTCAAGCTTCCTCAAGATAGCCTCGGGCACCGGGTAGTTGGCCTTGAGCGCTAAATCGGCGTGCTCAATGGCCCGGGGCCAGTCCTCTTTAAGTATGTAGGTGGCGGCG
>CAZDRW010000359.1:0-4370 GCA_964507555.1 uncultured Desulfarculaceae bacterium | reverse complement strand
TGCTGGACAAGACGGTGAAAGGCATTATTGCCCAGGGCCCGCCCAAAGAGCTGCGCGATAATTCCAGCGACCCCCGGGTGGCCGACTTCTTCCACCGGCGGCCCGCTCAGCGTGAAACTTAAGAGGGGTGCCTTGAGATGAGTCAAAAGGTTTCCAGATTCAAGGTCGGCGTGTTCGTCATTTTCGGCGTGATCCTCCTTTTGGGCTCCATCGTTTGGCTGGGGGCGCTGCGCTATTTCCAGCCCGGCCGCACCTATGTGACATTTTTCAAGGAGTCGGTGCAGGGCCTGCAGAGGGACTCAGTGGTCAAGTACCGCGGAGTGGAGGTGGGCCGGGTGGTGGAAATCCGGGTGGGGCCGGATTACAAGCTGATCGAGGTGGTGATGCACATCCAGTTCCACGGCGAGCCGGAGCAGGACATGGTGGCCCAGTTGAAGTCCGTGGGCATCACCGGCATCGTGTTCGTGGAGCTGGATCTCAAGAAACCGGGAGATCCCGACCTGTCGCCGCGCATCACCTTTGCCGCCGAATATCCCATAATCCCCTCCAAGCCCTCCGAGCTGGCCAGGATGCTTTCGGTGATAGACAAGGTCACCAAGGAGGTCGAGCAGATCAACTTCAAGGTCATAGCGGACAAAATCGAATTGGTGCTGGATTCGGCCAACAAGCTGGTGAGCGACAAGCGCCTGCAGAAAATGATCGGTCAGCTGGAAAGCTCCTCGCGCCACCTTAACGATCTTTTAGCCCGCACCGACCGGGCGGTGAAGCAGTCCGATCTCGACGGCATCCTCAAAAGCACCGGCCAGGTGCTAAGCGAAGCCAAAGAACTCTTGGCCGATGCCAAGGCGGAGTTGAAGGCCATGAAGCTGCCGGCCACCGCGGCCAAGGTGAGCAGCGTGGTAGAGGAAGTGGGCGGCGCCAGCAACGACATTATGCAGGATTTGCAAGTGACCAGCGAAAATCTGCAACGCGCCTCCGAGACCCTGAGCCAATTGCTCGACCGCCTCAGCAATACGCCATCGGATTTGATATTCAGCACCCCGCCGTCATCTGGGCAGGCGGGAACCCCCTAGCGGGCCGGGAGAGGTAGCCATGCGCGTCAAACACCTATCGCTTCTGGGCTGGGCCGCCGTACTGACGCTGGCCTTCGCGCTCATGCTGGCCGTGGGCTGCGGCCTGCCCAGCACCCAGCCGCCCATCCTGGTTAAAAAGTGGGCCCTGGAGTACCCCCCTCCCCAACCCGGCGGCGCCAGCCTGCCGGCCGAGCTCAAGCTGAAGCGTTTCCAGGCGGCGCAAGCCTACCAGGGCAGCGACATGATCTTCAGCTCCGCGCCCAATGAGCGCGAGTCGTACCACTACAACCGCTGGCTGGCCAGCCCCTCGGACTTGGTCGGCGATATGCTTTTGAGGGACCTCAGGGCCCAGGGCGGTTTGGCCGGAGTGCTTTCCAGCCGGCAGTTCCAGCGGCCCCGCTTTGTGCTGGAAGGCGGCTTGGAAGAATTTTTGGAAAAGGACGCGGACGGCGCCTGGCAGGCGTCGCTCAAAGTGACTTTAACCCTTTTTGACACTAAGCAGGACAACGCCGTGAGCCGCCTGCTCTGGCAGCGCGCCTACAGCCAGAGCGCGCCCATGGCCAGCAAGGACCCCTCCGGCCTGGCCAAGGCCATGAGCCAGGCGGTGGCCAAGTTCTCGGCCAGAGCGCGGGCCGACATATTGGCGGCCATAGAAGAAGCCCTGAAGAAACCCTTGCCCCAAGGCTCGGGAGGTTAGGCCTTGGCCCGCGCCTTTTCAATCAGGCGCTCCACTTCGCTTAGGCGCTCCTCGGCCTCCTCCACCCGCTGCAATTGATGGGGCCGGATGGAGTGGGCCGGCAACGCCGCCTCGGCCTCGGCCAGTTCCCGGGCCAGCTCCTCGCGCTTGGCTAAAAGCTCATTCAGTTCCATGGCGTCCTCTTAAGGGGCCCCCGGTCCCTGCGGGCGGCGGCGGACCGCCTACATCTCCAGCCCGATAGCGCGGGCCACATCCAAACGGTGCGAGGTGAGGGTGGGCACCAGGCTCACCGCGGCGGCCGAAAGCTGGTCCAATTGCAGGTTCACCTGCTGCCAGTCCACGGTGGGGTAGGTCTGGCCTTCTTTGAATCGCGCCCGGTGGCAGGTGCGGGCGCTGCCTTGGATCGCCACCGGGATGCCGTAGAGCCGGCAGGTGGCGGGCCGCTCCTCATAGAGGATGCAGCGCCCCTTGCTTAAGAGCGGGCAGGGCACCCGGGCCTGGGAAAGCAGTTCCAGCCGCTCCTCGGGCGAAGCGGCCAGTACTTGGCGGGCGGCTTCATCATAGATCCGCGCGGCTTTCTCAGCCCGGCGCAGGGCCTCGCGCCGCTCCTGGCGGGGGAGCTTTTGGAAGGCCACGGCCAGGGCCAGCGCCTCCACCGGTGCCAAATCGAAAAGCGCATGGCAGCAATCGTCGCACCCGGTCTGGCAGGCCACCGCCTGGGAGTGCTCACTTGCCACCTTTTTAAAGACGGCGTCGCAGCGCGCGCGCAGCTCGTTCAGCTCGACCTTGAGCGCCAATAGCTTTTGCCTTAAGTCTGCCATGGCCTCTATCATACCGCGCAGTGCCCAGCGCGCAAGCCGGCTCCGCTTGACCAAACCACCTGGCTCCCCGTAAGCTGGGGTCTAGAAAATCACCATCTCATCGCCCAACCGCCGCCAAGGGAGGTCTGCCCGTGGCCCAAGCGTCTGTTCTATACCTGCTGGACGCCAGCTCCTACATTCACCGCGCCTTCCACGCCATCCGGGGCCTGAGTACCAGCGACGGGGTGCCCACCGGCGCGGTGTACGGCTTCACCCAGATGCTGTTGAAGGTCATCAAGGATGCCAAGCCCGAGTATCTGGCCGTGGTCTACGACGCCAAGGGCCCCACCTTCCGCCATGAGATGTACCCGGCCTACAAGGCCAACCGCCCGCCTTTGGACCCGGGGCTCATCACCCAGTTCCCCCTGGTGCGCCAGGTGGTAACCGCCCTGGAGCTGCCCGCGGTGGAGATGGAGGGCTATGAGGCCGACGACCTCATGGCCAGCCTGGCCGCCCGGGCCAAGGAGCAGGGTTATGAGGTGGTGCTGGTTACCGGCGACAAGGACCTTTTCCAACTGGTGGGGCCGGGGGTGAGCGTCTGGGACACCATGAAAGAACAGCGCCTGGGGCCGGCGGAGGTGACGGAGAAGCTGGGCATCACGCCGGAGCAGGTGGTGGACTACATGGCCCTCACCGGCGACAGCTCGGACAACGTGCCCGGGGTGCCGGGCGTGGGGCCCAAGACCGCGGCCAAGCTCATCAGCGAGCACGGCAGCCTGGAGGCGGTGCTGGAGGGGGCCCAGGGCATGAAGAAATCCAAGCTGCGCGAGAACCTCATTGAATACCGCGACCAGGCGCTTTTATCGCGCAAGCTGGTGCGCCTGGCCCAGGACGCGCCGGTGGATTTCCGGCCCTCGGTGTTCAAGGTGCGCGAGCCGGACCCGGCGGTGCTCACCCCGGTGCTGGCCCGCCTGGAGTTCAGCAAGCTTTTAAGCGAATTCGCCGCCCCGGCCGCGGCAGTGGACGCCGATTATGGCAAGCTCACCGATCCGGCCAAGCTGGAGGCCTTCCTCAAGGCGGCCCAAAAAAAGGGGCGGCTTTCGGTGGACACCGAGACCACCTCCCTGGATGTGATGCAGGCCGAGTTGGTGGGGGTGTCGCTTTGCTTTGAGGCGGGCAAGGCCGCCTACGTGCCCGTGGGGCACAAGCTAAAGGAGGGCCAGAGCCAGGCCGACCGCCAGGCAGTGCTAAAGGTGCTGGCGCCTTATCTGGCCAATCCGGATCTACCCAAAATCGGCCAGAATCTGAAATACGATCTCTCGGTGCTGAAGCGGGCGGGGCTAACCGTGGGCGGCGTGGCCTTCGACACCATGGTGGCCAGCTATCTCTTGAATCCGGGCCGCACCAGCCACGGGCTCACCGCCATCGCCGCCGAATTCCTGGGCCGCGGCATGATCTCCTATGAGGAGGCTACCGGCGGCAAGAACCTTTCCTTTGCCTTGGCCGATCTGGACAAGGCCACCGACTACGCGGCCGAGGACGCCGACGTGGCTCTGCAGGCCGCGGAAAAGATGGAGCCCATGCTGGAGGAGGCGGGGCTTAAAAAGCTTTTCGACGAGCTGGAAGTGCCCTTGGTGCCGCTTCTCTCCAAACTGGAGATGAATGGCGTGGCCTTGGACGTAGCAGAGCTTAACGATCTATCCAAGGAGCTGGGCGCGCGCCTGGATGAGATAGAGGCGCGCTGCTACAGGCTGGCCGGCCATGAGTTCAACCTCAACTCGCCCCAGCAGCTGGGCAAGG
>CAZDRW010000358.1:0-4389 GCA_964507555.1 uncultured Desulfarculaceae bacterium | reverse complement strand
CCTGGGGCCAGCCGAGCAGGCGGTTAGCCAGGGCCGCGATCTCGGCCCAGGCTATGGCGCCGGCCCCATCCAGGAGCCAAACTTGATCTCCGGTTTTCAGGCGCAGCACCTTGGCCGCATGCATCGCCTCCTCGGGCGCTAGCTTGAGTTCGGCCCCGACGCTTAAAGAGCCCGGCTCCACCAGAAAACGGCGCTGGCTCATAGGACCATCACCAGGGAGCACCACTCGCCCTGGGAAACGCGCTCGATCATGGCCAGGCCCGCGTCCTCCAGAGCCTCGCGCACGCCCTGGTCCTGGCCTTGCATCATGCCCGAGGCCACTAACTCGCCGCCCGTCTCCAGTTTGCCGGCCAAAGACCGGGCCAATTCGATCAAATCCAAGGCGGTGAGGTTGGCCAGGATCAAGGGGAAGGATTCCTCGATCTCATGAAGTGGCCGGGCGCTCACTTCCAGCCGGTTGGACAAGTTGTTCAGCTTGGCATTGTGGCTGGTGGCTGCCAGAGCCAGGGGATCCAGGTCCAGGGCCAAAGCCGAGGGGATGCCCAGCTTGAGCCCGGCCAGGGCCAGGATGCCGGTGCCGCAGCCCAGGTCCAGGAGGCGCCGGGGCAGGTGGTCTTTGCGTTTCATGCGGGCCAGGCGTTGCAGGCAGAGGGAGGTGCTGGCGTGCAGCCCGGTGCCGAAGGCCTGACCCGGATCGATGATAATCACTTCATAGGCCGGGTCCGGATCCAGAGGCTCCCAGGGCGGGGCCACCCACAAGCCGGGGGCCAGTTCCTGAGGGTGAAAATGGCGTTTCCAGTTCTCCCCCCAATCCTGGTCGGGCAGCTCGCTGAACTCCGCCCGCACCAAACCCGAGGCCCCGGCCTGGGCCTCCAGGCGACGCACCAGATCCTCCACCGCCCGCATCTGTTCGCCGGAGCGGGGGCCGGCTTCCAGGAAGGCTTTCACCAATTCCGTGCCTTGCTCACCGGGTTCTTCCAGGGTTTCGACCCCCCGGCCGGTGAGAAGCACCAGGAAATCCGCCGCCGCGGCAGCCTGCTCGGCCGGAGCCTGGATGCTGACTTGTATCCAAGCCAGGGGGCGGTGGCTGTTATTGTCTGCGATCATGGGTTTGCAGCCTTGCGGGGGGCGCTATACAATCCAAAGCAGGCCGGAGGCATGCCTTATGCCGGGGCCGCTAAAAAAACTATAGGGGATGAACCCCGGAAGGGACAAGGCTTATAAACCGTGACCAGCGATAAGCTGAAAGAGCTGTTGCAGGAAGTGGCAGCCGGCGGGGTCAAGCCCGACGAGGCGCTGGCCAGGCTGAAAAGCCTGCCTTACGAGGACCTGGGCTTCGCCCGGGTGGATCATCATCGCAGCCTGCGCCAGGGTTTCCCCGAGGTTATCTTTGGCCAGGGCAAGACCGCCGAGCAGATCGTGAGCATCGGCCGGGCCATTCATGGACAAGGTTCGGCCGTGTTGGCGACCCGGGTGGATCCCGACAAAGCTCGGGCGGTGCTGGCAAAATGGGGAGAGCTCACCTATCATGAGCAGGCCGCCTGCCTAGCCTTGGCAGCACCTAACGGGGCCAAGCCGGGCCGGGGCCTGGTGGCGGTGGTGGCGGCCGGCACCTCGGACCTGCCGGTGGCCGAGGAGGCGGTGCTCACCGCCCAGCTCATGGGCTCCCAGGTGGAGCGGGTCTACGACGTGGGGGTGGCCGGGCTGCACCGTTTGGCGGGTTCGGCCGAGGTGATGCAAAAGGCAACTTGTTTCGTGGTGGCGGCCGGCATGGAGGGCGCGCTGCCCTCGGTGGTGGCCGGCATGGTGGACAAGCCTGTGGTGGCGGTGCCCACCAGCATAGGCTACGGCACCGCCTTCGGCGGCCTGGCCGCGCTTCTGGGCATGCTCAACTCCTGCGCGCCGGGCCTAAGCGTGGTGAATATCGATAACGGCTTCGGCGCGGGTTACCTGGCCGGGCTCATCGATCATTTGGAGTAGGCATGCGGGCGGTGGTGCAAAGGGTGAAAGAGGCCCGGGTGGAGGTGGCGGGCGAGGTGACCGGCTCCATCGGGCCCGGGCTCCTGGTGCTTCTGGGTGTGAGCCGCGAGGATGGGGTTGATCAGGCAGCCTGGCTGGCAGGTAAGATCGCCACCTTACGCATGTTTCCCGATAAAGACGACAAGCTTAATCTATCAGTCAAGGACGTGGGCGGCGCGGTGCTGGTGGTGAGCCAGTTCACCTTGTGGGGGGACTGCAAAAAGGGCACCCGGCCGTCCTACACCCGCGCTGCGGGCGGGGACCAGGCCGAGCCGCTTTACCAGGCCTTTTGCGGAGAATTAAGGAACAAGGATTTGACCGTGGCCACCGGCCAGTTCGGGGCCATGATGGATGTGCACCTAATCAACCAGGGGCCGGTGACGCTGCTTTTGGACACGGAAAAGATGTTTTAGTCGCAACTGCCTGATAATAGGGGGCGCCTGGTATTATCACCGGGCGACCGGTTCAATTGGAAAGGAGCCTCGAAATGAAGCCTGCCATGAGAAATATGATTAAAGTAATAACTTTAATTTCGCTTATTGTGCTCCTGGCCGCGCCTGCGGCGGCGGAATATGCTGATTTTAAAGGTCATAAGGTTTATTACACGGTCGTGGGCCAGGGCGAGCCCGCTTTGGTCTTGATCCATTGCTGGAGCGGCGATCACACCTTGTGGCGCTTTAATGCGCCCGAGCTGGCCAAAAAGCATAAATTGGTTTTGGTGGATTTACTGGGGCACGGTAAAAGCGACAAACCCCGGGTGGACTACACCCTTGATTTCATGGCTGGCGGTGTGCTTGCTGCCATCAAGGCTTCGGGCGTGAAAAAGCCGGTGCTGGCCGGCCATAGCATGGGCGGTCCCGTGGCGCGGGTGGTAATCCGCCAAAATCCGGGCTTGGCTTCGGGCCTCATCCTGGTGGACAGTGCGATTTATCCTCTACCTAAAGACCCCAAGATCGCTGCTGGCAGACTAAAAATGTTTGACGACCTTATCGCCAAACTCCAGAAGGATTATAAAAACAATGTCAAACCCTTTTTGCAGTCCATGCTGGGCCCCAAGATAAAGCCGGATGTGAAAAAAATCATTGAGAACAAGTTATTGGCCGCTGACCCCTATGTTGCCATAAGCTGCATGAAAACCATGCGCAATCCTAAAAGCTGGGATTTCAAGCCGCTTAAGCTGCGCACCCTGGGACAGTACGCCAGGAGTGCTTATTATCCGCCGGATCTGGAAAAACAGGTTAGGAAGCTTTTCCCCAACCTCATCTATAAGCAATGGGAAAACGTGGGGCATTGGATTCAGATGGAAAAGCCGGACCTGTTCAACAAGCAGGTGGAAGAATTTTTGAAAAAGTAGTGGCAACGTAAACCAGGAGAAACATCCCAAAGGCTAGTCGTCATGAGTAAAACGGATATAAATGATTTCATGCCGCCTGACTGGCAAGGCAAATATCCGCCTTGCCAAATCCAGGTGAACACCGAGGGCGAATTGAGCCATGATGGTGCGCCGCTGGTGCATCCCAAAGTGCTGGCCGATATATTCGCCTCAGTACACCTGGAAGATGGGCGCTATGTGCTAATTATGGATGGCAAAACCTGCGAGTTGGAGGTGGAGGACACCTTTTTCGTAGTGAACCGGGTGGAGATCAGCGGCGATTTCCTGAATATTAGGCTAAATGACAACACGCGTGAAAAACTGCTTCCCTCCGGGGTTTGGCTCGGAAAAAACCAAATGATTTACTGCATGGTTAAAGACAACGTGTTTCCGGCGCGTTTCGCAAGGCCCGCATATTATCAAATAGCTCAGATCATTCAATCCCAAGACGATGGCTTTGTTTTAGAGTTAGGTGGTAAAAAGTATCTGCTAAAGCAAAGGGAACCATTAAATAGCTAAAGCTGGGTCTGCTGGAGGCCGATAAGCTTACTAAAGACCTCCCACACCCACCCTATCCTCCTCACCAGGACCCGCAGCCAACCTAAGCGCTGCGGGTTCTCCTTAGTTAGCGCTCCCGGCAAAAAATGCATCTGCGAAATGCTCTTCAAAAGGCAAAACCTGCCTCGTTTTTGTTTGTTTTCAGTTATGGTAAACACCATAACTCTCTTAAATTTAATGATAATTTAAATAGACACCGCTGCTGGCATCATGCTTGCTTGTGAAATGGCCAGATAATTAGATGCTCAAGGAGGAGCGCGTGAAGGCCATAGCAACCGATTTTGATCTAGCCGGTAGTTTGTCCGGGGTTCTTAAACAGAAAAAGAACGAAACCACCGCAGGCCTTTTCGAGGCGCTGTTCGCTCAACTCAGTCAAAGGAACCTTGCCGAACCTTTGGCAGCCACGGGTTCTAAAGAGGCGGCTGCGCAAAAGGTATATT
>CAZDRW010000357.1:0-4389 GCA_964507555.1 uncultured Desulfarculaceae bacterium | reverse complement strand
GCAAGATCTGGCTCAAGAGCGGCGGCTACGTGGTGATCGAGAAAACCGAGGCGCTGACCTCCATCGACGTGAACACCGGCCGCTACGTGGGCGGCTACAACCTGGAAGAGACCATCCTCAAGACCAATCTGGAGGCGGTCAAGGAGATCGCCTATCAGATCCGGCTTCGGGACGTGGGCGGGCTCATCGTCATCGACTTCATCGACATGGAGCGCGAGGGCAACCGCTTGCGGGTGGTGGATGCCTTGAAAGAGGCCCTGGCCGTGGACCGCTCCAAGACCAATGTGCTGGGCATGAGCGCCTTGGGCCTGGTGGAGATGACCCGCAAGCGCATCCGCGAGTCCCTGGCCGAGACCTTGAAGGAGCCGTGCTATTACTGCCGGGGCCGGGGGCTCATCAAGAACCCCACCACGGTGTGCTATGAGCTTTTCCGCGCCCTGGAGCGCGAATACAAGGGCAGCCATCACAGCGCCGTGGAGGTGCGGGTGCATCCCAGGGTGGCCGAGGTTCTCTTGCAGGAGGAACGCTATCCCCTGGAGGAGATCGAGGATATTCTGCAACTGGTGATCTACGTGACGGCTGATCCCGATCTGCACGCCGAGCACTTTGAGTTGCGGCCTCGGGTTTAGCCGGCCGGGACTGCCTGATGCTTTTTGTCAATCTTAAGAGATGCGCGCCGGGGCCGGCGGCCGGGGAATGGCCAATTGTCTGAGTTCAGGCTTTTAGATACAGGACCTTTGAGCGCCGCCCGGAACATGGCCTTGGACGAGGTGCTCACCCGCCGCGCCGGCCAGGGCTTAAGCCCACCCAGCTTACGCTTTTTGCAGTTCAAGCCGGACGCCGCGCTCTTGGGTTATCACCAGGAGGCCGAGCGTGAGCTGCGCCTGGATTTCTGCCGCCAAAACGGCATCGAGGTCAACCGCCGGCTCACCGGCGGCGGCGCGCTCTTGTTTCAAGCCTCGGCTCTGGGCTGGGAGCTGATCGCGCCCCAGGGGCACGGGCCCTTCAGCGGCGGCTTTGAAGCGGCCTTGGCTCGTATCTGCCGGGCCGCGGCCCGGGCCTACTCCAGGTTGGGCCTGGAGGCGGAATTCCGCCCCCGCAACGACATCGAGGTAGAGGGCCGCAAGATATCCGGCACCGGCGGCTTCGTGCTGGAAGGCGGCGCGCTTTTTCAGGGCACGGTGCTCATCAAAAACGAGATCGAGCGATTCTTGAGCGCGCTAAGGGTGCCGGTGGAAAAGCTGCAAAAACGCGAGATCGAATCCCTCATGCAGCGGATGGCCTTTGTGGAGGACTTGCTGGGGCCCCTGGATATAGAGGTGCTCAAGCAAGCCATCTGCGAGGAGTTCAGCCAAAGCCTGAGCCTGACGCTCAAGCCCGGCCAACTGGACGCCGGTGAGCGCGCCGAACTTGAGGCGCGCCTGCCCTATTTCCAAAGCGACGAGTGGGTCTATCTCAAAAGCCCGGCCAAGGGCGGCGCTAAGCCGGCGCCGCCGGCCTGGCTGCGCCACATCCTGCAGACCGATCAGGGCAACCTAAGGGTGACACTGTGGTTGGACGCCCGGGGGCTAAGGGTGCAGAAGGCGCTCATCAGCGGCGACTTCTTCTCCCAGCCCCAGAGGCTCATCATGGATCTGGAAGCGGCGCTCATGGGCTTAAAGGCCAAGCCCCAGACGCTGTACGCGGCGGTGCTGGAGTTTCTGGCCGGGGCGCAGGGCGAGCTATTGGGCATCGCCCCGGAGGAGGTGGCCGGGGCCGTGGCCCACGCCGGTGCGCGGCGCAGCCTGGGCCAGTATTTCAGCGAGCACGAGGCGGCCGAGCTTTTTTTGGTGGGCCTGCAACCCGAGGAGGTGGGCCGGCTTAAGCCGGGCTGGCTGCTCCTGCCCTATTGCTCCAAGCCCCTGGAGTGCGACTACCGTTTCGTGGCCGATTGCGCCCAATGCGGCGAGTGCCAGTTCGACCCGCTCTACGGCCTGGCCCAGGGCCTTGACCTGGAGCCGGTATCCATCCAGAGCTTCGAGCACCTCATGACGGTGCTGCGGGATATCGCGGGCCAAGGCGGGGTTTTCGTGGGCTCCTGCTGCGAGGCCTTCTACTGCAAGCACCAAAAAGAGATGGAAGAGAGCGGAGCCAAGGGGGTGCTGGTCAATCTGGATTCCACCACCTGCTATGACCTGGGCAAGGGCATGGACGCCTACCGGGGCCGCTTCGACAACCAAACCGAGATGAACCAGGCGCTCATCGAAAAGGTGACCCGCATCATGGCCGGGGGCAGGGCCCATGCCTGAGACCTGGGACGTGGCGGTGATCGGGGCCGGTCCGGCCGGTTCGCGGGCGGCGCGGGCCGCGGCGCTGGGCGGGGCCCGAGTGCTTTTAGTGGAGCGCAAGCGCCGGGTGGGGGCGCTGCCCCACTGCGCGGAGTTCGTGCCCCGCGCCCTGGGCTTGGAGATCGACCTGCCGATGCGCGCCAAGGTGCAGCCGGTGGAAGGCATGGAGACCCGCCTGGGCGGCGCGGCGCAATATACGCCGGCGCCGGGCTGGATCCTGGACCGCCAGGTGTTCGACCACGGCCTGGCCCTGGCCGCGGCCCAAGCCGGCGCGGTGCTGGAGGCGGGCGCTCGCTTTCTGGGACAGGAGAACGGCTGTCTGGTTATCCAGGGCGGGGGAGGGCGCCGCGAGATCCGGGCCGGTTCCGTGGTGGCGGCCGACGGCGCAGCCTCGGCCGCGGCGCGCAGCTTCGGCCATCCCCGGCAGGAGCTGCTGGCAGGTGTCCAGGTGGAGGTGCCGCTTAATGTGGCGCTGGAGCGCACCCTGATCTATCTGGACCCGGCTTACGCGGGAGGCTATGCCTGGCTTTTCCCCAAGGGCCTCTCCGCCAATTTAGGGGTGGGCTGCGCGGGCGCGGCGCAGCCCCGGCGGCTCTTGGAGGCCTTACGCCTGCGACTGGTGGAAGAGGGCGTCATCAAGCCGGGAGTGCTGGCCGTAGGCGGCGGGGCCATCCCGGTGGGCGGCCCGCGCAAAGCGGTGAAGGACAACCTCATCCTGGCGGGCGACGCAGCCGGGCTCACCCATCCCATCACCGGCGCGGGCATCCCCCAGGCAGTGACCTCGGGCGGGCTGGCCGGGACGGCGGCCCTGGCCCTGGCCGGCGGCAAGCGCGCGGCGAGCCAAGAATACGCTCATGAGCTTTCATCAGCCTACGGAGGCTACCTGGGCCGGGCGGTGGAGGCGCGTAGGCTTATGCTGGCGGGCTGGGGCGCCGAGGACTTCAGCGGGCTCATGGCCCAGGCCTGGCCCGGCTGGAAAAAAACGGACGAGGCGCGGGCATGAGCCAGTCCGCCTCCGATCTGAGCGGCCTCCTGGCCCGGGCCCGGGAGATTTCCTGGGCCCGCCACGGCAAGAAGCTGGCCATAGCCACGCCCGGCATGTTCCGGGCCTACGGCCATAAGGGCCGCTACCCGGCGGTGAGCCTCACCGGCAAGTTATGCGATCTGGGCTGCGATCATTGCCAAGGGCGGCTTTTGGAAACCATGCTGCCCGCTGTGAGCCCTGACGAGTTGCTGGCGCTTGGCCATAGGCTCAAAGCCAAGGGCCAGCATGGCTTTCTACTCTCCGGCGGCAGCGATCATGAAGGCCGCCTGCCCTGGCAGGAATTCCTACCGGCCATCGCCCGGGTCATCCAAGAGACCGGCCTCATTGTGACCGCCCACGTGGCCCGCATCGACGCGGCGATCGCCAAGGCCCTCAAGGACGCCGGCGTGCGCCAGGCGCTCATCGACGTGGTGGGGGCCGAGGAGACCGCGCGGGAGGTGCTGCACCTGGCAGACGGCCTGCAGGCCCAGTCGGAGACCCTGGCCGCGCTAAAGGAGGCCGGTCTGGAGGTGGTGCCCCACATCATCCTGGGCCTGCACCGCGGCCGCCTTTTGGGCGAGGAGAGGGCGCTTCGCATCGTGGCCGGGCTTAACACCAAGCGGGTGGTGTTCGTGGTGCTGATGCCGCTTAAGCAAACGCCTTTTGCAGAGTTGGAAGCTCCAGCCGTGGAAGAGGTCGCGCGCTTTCTGGCCCTGGCCCGCGAGATCCTGCCGGAGCCTGCCCATCATCTGGGCTGCGCCCGGCCCCGGGGGCGCTACCGGGCCCGGCTGGACGCCCTGGCCGTGGAGGCGGGCATCAACGTGCTGGCCATACCCTCGGACGCGGCCCTGGACAAGGCCCGCGAACTGGGGGTAGAAATAAGCCAAACCGACACCTGTTGCTCCCTGGTCTAAAGCCTTAAAGGCCGGAGCCGGCAGCATTTGAATGGAGAATCAGCATGAGCCAAGCCGCGCAAGTATTGCATGAAGCCTATAGCCCGGAGCACGTGCGGCTCTCCTTGGCCGCGGCCATGACCCT
>CAZDRW010000356.1:0-4399 GCA_964507555.1 uncultured Desulfarculaceae bacterium | reverse complement strand
TCGGAAATCGCTTACCTCGAATAGTTTTGGATTGAGCCTTTCTATCAGGTCCTGTTTCTGTTCGGGCTCCTTTATACGGAATAAATCCCTGACCACCCGCCAGCGGACTTGAGGCGGATCGTTCACCAACGCATCCACGATGTCCTCTGGGGCAGGCAAGGGAGGAAAGCCTATGTAATTTTCGCTTTGTTCCATGAAAGCCTCTTCCCGGCGATGTAAACAGAAAGCCCCTTGGTAGCCAGGCCAGCCTCCCGGATCGGTTGAGAGCGTGATTGCCCAAGACCTAAGCCGCGGGAGAACCTGCAAGAGCCAATGTCGGCTCGTCTGCGTTAGGGGGCCGGCCCGCTAAGGCATCCCGAAGCGAAGCCGGCCCCGTGGGTCCTTATAACGGCAAAGTGCCGGATGCCAGCAGCCAGAAAGCGGGAACCCAAAGGCCGATGAATACCCAGACAATCAAAGACCAAGCTAATACTTTGGTTGAGAACTTACCGTGCCCGGCCAGCCAGACCTCCAGAGTCAAAGCGGCATAGCCGGCGCAAGCCAGCGCCAGGTAGTTGCTTTTGGCAACAAGCTGCTTGCCATCGGCCAGCACCGGACCGCCGGTGAAGAACAGGATCATGTAGATGATGGAAACCAGGGCCACGGTGAAGCTGACGTTGCCCATGGACCTGAGGTCTTCCAAACCGGTCAAAAGGGCATAGGACACGGTGCAGTACAAAAGGCCGTGCACAAAAAGCAGGCCGGCCGTAAAGGGATCCTTGAAGACCGCGGCTTGCAGAATCGCTCCGATGACCACCACCGCGCCTACGAACCCGGTGGCGGCTCCGGTGCCTTTGGCTTCTCCCTTACCCAAGAACATGAGCGCTACGGGCAACCACATGACACTTATAGCGACCAGTACGGCTAAAGTCATAGCTCCTCCCTCACTGTTTCAGAAAAAAGGTTTCTTACGCGTGGTTCTATCAAAAAAGCGCCCAATAATAGCTACCACCCCCTTTTTTCTGCTCGGGTTAGCCCCCAATGCTGTACATGCTCTTGCTGACTTGGAACGATTCCTGGTTGGGATAAGGATGCATCCGCGGTTTCAGCGCTATGGCCTGCCTAATGAGTCCGGCAAGCTCGTTTTGGCTACAATCGCCGCGCAGAGCGCTCCGCAGATCCACTTCCTTGTCGGAAAAGAGACAAGGCCTGAGCCGGCCATCGGGCGTTAAACGCATTCTGTTGCATGAATCGCAAAAGTGCCTGGAGATGGGGCTAATAAAGCCGATCTCGCCCTTGGCGGCCGAAAGCCGGAAGCGCTGGCAGGGCCCGTCTGGTTCCGATCCGGCGACGGGATGCAGATGAGCGAAAGACTCCAGGCGCTCTCTTATCTCCTGGCAGCTCACCATTTTTTCCGGCGACCAGCCGTTGCCGAGGCCGATGGGCATATACTCAATAAACCTGACTAGATACGGCTCTTTAAATGAAAGCCAGGCCAGGCGCTCCAATTCGCTATCATTTATGCCCCGAATCACCACCACGTTTATCTTGATGGGCTCGAGGCCAGCCTCCTGGGCCGCCTGCAGGCCCAATAGCACCTCAGCCAAGTGGTCCTTGCCGGTTATCTGGCGAAATTTATCCGGTTGCAAGGAATCCAAGCTGACATTAACCCGCTTTAGACCGGCCTCATAAAGGGGCCGGGCCAGGCTCTCCAATAGAACGCCGTTGGTGGTAAGGCCCAGGTCATCGATACCTGGCATGGCGGCCAGGCAGGCGATCAGATCGCATATTCCCCGCCGGACCAGGGGCTCGCCACCGGTGATGCGCACCTTGCGCACGCCCAAGGAGACCGCCGCCCCCACCACTTTAAGGATCTCTTCATATGAAAGGATGTCGTGGCTGTTAAAATGCGGCACCTCTCCCGGCGGAGTGCAATACACGCAGCGCAGATTGCACCGATCCGTCACCGAAACCCGGAGATAATCAATTACCCGGCTATGGCGGTCCAGGATTGCTGGCTGCATCCCACTCCCCTAGCGCCTTGCTCGTTTAACGCGCATTGCCTGGTCGCAACACAGGCCCCATTCTGGTCTGGCGAAGGCAAGATTCGCGCCACAAAACCCGCCTAAAAGCCGTCCAGCCCCGGGGCCCGATTAGCGTGTATTGCGTACTTTCTAAATAATTAAGCACAATTAAAAAGAGGGGGTATTAAAAGTAAAACCTGGCTTAGTTAAGAACCTTTACCAACACACCGCTCCTACCGGTGAAATGGGGGTTTTTGCTACTTGCGGCCCCACCTTGGGGCTTAACAGAAAATACACATAGATTTGATATGGTTATGCACTATGATGGCTTTCAGGCCCTGGGGCCAATAGCCACACGCATCCCCAGGTGCGCAATAGGCTCAAATTCGCTCAAGTCAAATTAATCCTTCCAATTTACCCAGTTGGCATTCCAGGCCCGCCGCATCGCCTCCAGGCATAGAAGTTGCTAAATGCCACCCCGGAGTGAGTGGGTTTTTGTATGTTCTCCAATAGCCGAGGTGGCATAGGTCCATGCTCGAATACCCAAATTTGCGAGCCGCCAGGGGCTCCCGGCGGTCCCATGACCGCGTGCATCATACTGTCTGCCCTGAATGCCCCCTGGGCTGCGGTATCTCGCTTTATCTAAATGACGGCGGCGTGGTGGACCTGCATGGCCAGGCAAGCCACCCGGTCAACCGCGGCGGCCTGTGCGCCCGGCCTCTGGCCAGCATACGCAACCGCATGAACCCCCATAGGCTGATGGAGGCCAAATCCCGGCCCAGCACTGCGGCCGAGTATCAAGGGGTGGAGTCTGCGGCGGCGCTGATGGAGGAGCTGGCCGAGCGCCTGCGCAAAATAAGGGAACAGCACGGCGACGAATCCCTGGCCATTGCCTGCGACCCCGCGGCAGGTCTGGAGTTTTACCTGGCCGCCCAAAGATTCGCCGCCCTGTGGGGCACCCCTTTTGTTTTCAGCCCCTGGAGCCTGCCCTCCCATATAGCGGCCGGTTCGAACCAACTGCCGCCGTGCTGGGAGTGGCCCCAGGCGCCATGGCTGCTATTGGTGGAGGCCGATCCTGCCGCCAGTCATCCGGTGGCCATGCGCTGGCTATTGGAGGCGCGTGATCGCGGGGCGAAAATAATCGTGCTGGACAGCAGCTTCAGCGCGACCATGGCGCATGCAGATCAAGCCGCTTTCCTGATCCCCGGGAGCGGCAATCTGGCGGGCGCGGCCTTGGCCAAAGCCATGCTGGGGGCGGGTCCCGCGGCAATCGATGAAGAGCCTCTCAAGCCCTGGGCCCCCCTACCCTGGGATGAGTTGGAAGCGGCCACCGGGGTAACCCAGGAGCGATGGAACGAGCTGGGATCCATGCTGGCCAGGTTGGGCCCCGGCGTGGTCTTGACCGGCCAGGACCTGGCCTTTCAAGCTTCCTACGAGATATGGCCAGCCATGGCACGGGCCACGGCAGGAAGCGGGAGTCAAGGCACGGGCTGGTATCCTCTGGGCTCCGGCCTGCCGCACTTGAACGTTGCCGCTGGTTTAGATAGCGGGGAGAACCCGGCAATCACCTGCGAGGCCGCGGGCGTGCCTGACGCTAAAACCCGCGAGCGCCTGCAATCCATCAAGGCTCTGATCTGCTCGGGCGATTGTCTCAAGGGCTTTGCCGCTCCCTTGGCGGACCTGCTCCCCAAGTTGGAGCTTTTGGTCTATTTCGGGTCCCATGCCACCGCCACCTATCACCAATGCCATCTGGCTTTCCCTTCGCCGGTCTGGCCGGAGAGCGATTTCCTTCATTTCAGCGACGACCGCTTGCTGCAATGGGGTGAGAAGGCGCTGGAGCCGCCGGAGCAATGCCAGAGCGGCTTGCAGTTCTGGCAGAACCTGAGCGTAGGGCTAGGGTGGGCAAATAACTTTTCCTTTGGCCAAGGCGAGGAGCCTGACAGCCTGGCGGTCTTTATGGAGAGCCTATTGCAGCAATGCCACGGCTGCGAGGGGCTCAAGATTGAGCAAATCCGCCAGGATCAGGCCAAGGGGAAGAGCGTCTCTCTGCCGGCCGGCGAATCAGCCGCCGGTCCGGCGGAGACGCTCAAACCTGCCGGCCCGGCGCTTGAATCCCCAAGCCAAGCCGAACCAGACTTGTTTCCCTTGTATGCGCGCGCCGCCCTATCGGAAAACGGATGGCATGAAAGGCCAAGCAACGGGAATGGGGCCTGTGCGGACTGGGTGCAGATCAATCCCCGCATTGCCCAGGCGCTGGGCATAGAAAGCGGCGACGAGGTGGTGGTGAGCGGCCCTCTGCACAGCTCCGAAGGCCGCGCCCAGCTGAGCCGCCTGGTGCCGCCCCGTCTGGTGAGCTCGCCCTCCGGTCTGGCGGACCGGCGGGTGGTTTTGCATAA
>CAZDRW010000355.1:0-4402 GCA_964507555.1 uncultured Desulfarculaceae bacterium | reverse complement strand
CTGTATTATATTCCGGCACCTGTAGCGCCTGGCTTGATGGATCCAAAGCGGTAAAGGGAAGCTGGGCTGCTTCCTATATATATAGCTACCTTCCTGCGCGCAAACGTGGGATCGTGTGATAAGATGGTTTAGTAATAAAGTAAGCCTTGCCGATTTTATGCTTAGCAGCGGTAAAGCAATAAACGGATATCATGCTGTTTTAAATGCTAAATAGTATGCGCGCTCTAATCAAGATCTGAAAACCAGGACCATAAATTTGGTTGACACGCATTTACTTTACATGTTAACTAATAATAAATTAATATTTTCGGTTGACACGGGGAGACTCGAGATGGAACTGAAAGAACATTTGCTAAAGATAGTAGGGTCGGGCCAGGTTGACGACAGCCCGGAAGTATTGACGGCCTATACCCGCGACCACAGCCTGCTTACGACGGCCGGGCTGCCCGATGCGGTGGTCTGGCCAGAAGACGCCGAGCAGGTCCAAAAGGTGATCCAGCTGGCTAACGAGGTTAAAATTCCCGTTATTCCAGCCAGTTCACAGGAGCACTTCCACGGAAGTATTCTGCCTAAGACCGGCGGCATCATTATGGACCTACGGCGCATGAACCGGGTGCTGGATATTGACCAGCCCGACCGCCTAGCCCGCATCGAGCCCGGCGTAACCTGGGGCCAAATGCAGGAGGAATTGGCCAAGATAGGCCAGCGCATGGTCTTGCCGCTCTTGCCCTTGGCTCACAGTTCGATTATCAGCAGCCTTTTGGAGCGCGAAGTGCCCACCAACCCCCGTTTTGAATACGGTGAGCCCATGACCTCCACCGAGGTAATCTGGGGCTCGGGCATGCGCTTCCGCACCGGCTCGGCCAGCGCGCCGGGCTTCCCGGAAAAGGCCGACTCCAAGGGCGGCAACCCCGAAGGTCCGGGCACCAACTGGTACCGTTTCTTCCAGGGGGCTGAGGGAACCATGGGCGTAGTCACCTGGGCTATCGTCAAATTCGAGTACCTGCCGGTAATGGACAAGACCTATTTCATTACCTTCGACCGCATGGAAGATGCCATCGAGCCGCTTTATCAGATTCAACGGCGCATGATTGGTAACGAGTGCTTCCTGCTCAACAACCAGGTGGGCGCCTTGATCTTCAACGACGGCCAGCCGGGCAGCTATGAAAAGCTCAAGCGCCAACTGCCGCCCTGGTTCATTGCCATAGTGCTCTCGGGCCCGCCGCGGGAACCCGAGAAGAAGCTGGCCTATGAGAAAGATGCCTTGGAGGAAATTGCCGCATCCATCCCGGCGGTGAAGCGGGTGGATTCCTCCCTGCCCGGAGCGGTGGGCTTGGAAAGGCGGCTGCCCGAGATGCTGCGCAAACCCTGGCCGGCCGAGCGCACTTGGTGGAAGCATGCCCTCAAGGGCGAGTGCGAGGATTTGTTCTGCATCGCCAAGATGGATCAGGCCGCGGCCTTCACCCAGACGGTTATGGAAACCGCCGGCGTCCACGGCTATGACATCAACCAGATGGGCGTGTATCTCCAGCCCATCGAACAAGGTCGGGCCTGCCATTTGGAATGGCAATTCTATTACGATCCCGACAACCAGCAGGAAAAGGAACAAATCAGAGCCCTTTACATGGAAGCGGCAGGCAAGCTGTTCAAGCAGGGAGCCTTCTTCTCCCGGCCCTATGCCCTATTATCGCCCATGGTGTTCGAGCATGCTCGGGGCTACACCAACACCATTACCAAGGTAAAAGAGGTGTTGGACCCCAACTACATCATGTGCCCCGGCAACGTCTGTTTCTAAAGGAGGCGTCCCCATGATCGTTTCAGGGACTTTCGAACTAAAAGACTATATTTATGAAATGCGCCGTTGCATGCGTTGCGCCAGCTGTAAGTGGCTCGACCATATCTACATGCCGGACAACCGTTTCGTCTACCGCTGCCCCAGCTACGCCAAGTACTACTTCTCCAAGGTGGCCTATGGCCGGCTTAAACTGGGTCTGGCTCTGGTCGAAGACCGGCTGGAAGACACTCCCGGCATGCGCGACATGGTCTTCCAGTGCCTCATGTGCGGCGCCTGCGATTCGGGCTGCAAGCGCAACTTGGACCTGGAAGTAATGAACTCCCTGGAGGCCCTGCGCGGGCATCTGGTCCAGCAGGGCAAGGCGCCCGAAGCCCACCAGGCTCTGGTGGACAACGTGGTCAAGAAGCACAACAAGTTCGGCGCGGCTCACAACCAGCGTACCAAATGGAACCCGGCCCAGGCTAAAGACAAGTCCGACACGGTCTACTTCGCGGGCTGCGGGGCTTCCTACAAGGAGCAGGGCATCGCCCAGGCCAGCGACAAGATCCTGGGCGCCCTGGACGGCTACATGCTGTTGCCCGGCGAGCAGTGCTGCGGCCATCCGCTCTTCGCCTTGGGACGCTACGACGAATTCCGCAAGCAGATGGACATCAACCTGGCGGCCATGAAAAAGACCGGGGCCAAGCGCCTGGTCACCGCCTGCGCCGAATGCTACAAGACCTGGAAGGTAGACTACCCCCGGCTGCTCAAGATCAATACCAGCGACCTGGGCTTCGAGGTGCTGCACATCAGTGAACTGGTGGCGCCGGCCGTGGCCGAAGGCCGCCTGGAGCTGAAAAACCGGCTGGACCTGAAGGTGGCCTGGCACGACCCCTGCAACCTGGGCCGCATGTCCGAGCCCTACAACCACTGGGAAGGCACTCGCGGTAAGTGGGGATGCCTGGAGCCCGCTGAGGGCAAACCGGCCAAGCAGTTCAACCGGGGCACTGCCGGAGTCTATGACGCGCCCCGCGACATCCTGGCCGCCATCCCCGGAGTGGAAATGGTGGAGTTGAAGCGCCATCACGAGTTCAGCTGGTGTTGCGGCGGCCATGCCGGGGTGCCCGAGGCCTATCCGGAACTAGCCAAGGATACCGTGGCCGACCGCCTGGAAGAGGTCAAGGCGGTGGGTGCCGAAGCCCTAGCCAGCGCCTGCCCCTACTGCAAAGAGCAGTTTAAGGCCGGCCTAACGGATCGGGACCACCAGGTGCCGGTCTATGACATCACTGAACTGATCGCTCTGTCCTTGTAGAGAAAGGACCTGGTCATGCCGAAAGTCACTGAGAAAGTTTCACGGGCGGCCATCAACGCCCTGGTCAACATAGTGGGCCCCGAATGGGTCACTGATGACGCCGCCATCACCGAGAGCTACGTAAAAGGCGGCGAGATACACGACTGCATCTATCAGCGCGGCCAACAGCCTCCGGGCGTGGTGGTCATGCCCAAAAACACCGACGAAGTTCAGCGCATAGTCAAGGTATGCTTCCGCTATCACTTGCCCTACACTCCCATCGGGGCCTTCTGGGGGGTGCACTGCGGCGGCAAGGTGCCTTTCCACGTTTCCATCGATCTATCCCGCATGCGCGGCCTTGATTGGGATGAGCGCCAAATGGTGGCCATTGTGGAGCCCGGCCTGATCCACTCGCCCCTGCAAGCCGAGGCCCAGGAGCGCGGGCTATACACCATGACCCCTGGCGGGGGCTCCCAGGCGGCGGTGATAGGCAACATGCTCACCTGCAACTACTCGCCCTTGAACTACCGGCTGGGCCTGGCCACCCGGCGCATCCTGGGCGTGGAGTGGGTGCTGCCCGACGGCGAGGTGATCCGCCTGGGTTCCCTGTCCAATTCCGACGATCCCTTCTGGGGCGAGGGCCCCGGCCCCGACCTGCGCGGCCTTTTGCGCGGCTACCTGGGCTGGTGGGGCAAGGTGGGCATCATCACCAAGATGGCCATCAAGATGCATCCCCTTTTCCTGCCTGAGCGCATGAAGCCGGTGGAGCGGGGCATGCTCAGCACCCTGGAATTCCCGGACAACCGCATCAAATGGTACAACTTCCGCATACCCAGCGAAGAGGCGATGCGCAAGGCCATGCGCGAGATCTCCCGCTGCGAGATCGGTGCGGCGGTGATGCGGGTGCCCACCATTTGGCGCTATAGAGGCAAGTCGACCTCCCGCGAGGACTTCTGGGACAAGTGGGGCCCAGACGAGAAGAAGATCCGCGCAAGCCGGTCCACTTCCTCCATCCTGCGCGTGCTTTTGATCGGCTACACCGGGCCCCAGCAGTTGGAGTATGAGGAAGGCATCCTCATGCAGATCATGGATGAGCTGGGCGGTGAATTGGGGCGCACTAAGCAGTCCGACCAGTCCTGGATCAAGAACGCCGACTCGGCGGGCATGTGGTGGCCGGCCGGCGGCTATGTGTCGGTGGAGTTCGTGGTGGAGACCCTGGAGCACTCATTCGCCCGCGGCAAGACCTTGCTCAAGGAAAAGGAGAGCAAGTTCACCCCGCCTTTGGTGGACGAGTACGGCGAGGAGGGCTGGATCCAGATGACCGACATGGGCCATAC
>CAZDRW010000354.1:0-4414 GCA_964507555.1 uncultured Desulfarculaceae bacterium | reverse complement strand
GACCGGATCATGACCGGCCAGAACGCCGACACGGTGCAGTGGTTTGGACTTACCTCGGAGATACCTTTTGGCTGGGCCTTTTTCACGAGCAAATTGCCCAACTACCGCAGCGATTGGATAAGGCTTTATTACCGGTTGTGCGTGCAACGCTCTTATAACCGCATGAAGGGCGCCGGCTTGTTGAACCGCAGGCTGTTCTATGATGTCTGGCCTGAAGTGCAAGGCCTGGTGGGCCGCGATGGATACTGGCCGTTCATGTATTTCAAGATGATTAACAACATGACTTCGGGCAACACCCAGCTTTTCCGCAACGCGGCCGCGTTTTTTAACAAGAAGGTGTTTTTCCCCTACATAGAACCCTTGGTACTGTATGTGTCCTGTTATTGGCGGCGTCCCCTCACCACTATCCGCAAACCCAAAGCCGCCTTGCGGGCCTCACACCCCAACTGCATGCACTACCGCGATATTCCCAGGAAGGTACACCAAGGATTGGACTTCTCGCATGCTCCTACCTTTAAACAGATTGCCGCCGATATGCAGCAGCTGAGCCCCAAGCTCAAAGCCATGTTCGACCAACAGGCTAAAGATCCCAACGCCAGGGCGTTCTTGTATCTGTTTGCCATGGGTGCCTCTGGCCTGCGGCCCTAGAACTCAGAGCATTGCCTGGTTTTAGTGACGCCGGGTTAGCATTGAAGTATAAAATTAATTAGGAGGCGTGAAGTTCTTGATGGTTGAGTTTGACGAAAATAAAGTGCTCAAGGATTTGGTGGAGTTGAGCCAACAAGTTGCGCGGGGAGATTATTCCCGGGCCGGCGAGCTCTTTGAGTTGACTCAAGCCGGGCAGACCAGTGCCGCCATCGAAGAGCTGGCCGAGGCGTTCGGCATGATGATGGTGCAGGTGGAGGGCCGCGAGTTCCGCTTGGAGCAGCTGATCGAGGAACTCAAGGACACCAATATGCGGCTTGAGGCCACGTTGCAAAAGGTTAAATTGCTGGAAAGCATCGAGACCTATCTATCCAAGTTCGTCCCTCAATCAGTCACTAAGTTGATTCAGGCCAATCCCGAGGCGCCGGATCTGGCCAAGCGGGACCGCGACGTATCGGTGCTTTTTTTGGATATCGCCGGCTACACCCGCATGAGCGAAAAGGTGGCCGCCGAGCAGATGAACTTTCTAATCGAGCGCTATTTCTCATCTTTCCTGGATGATATTCACCGCAACCAAGGCGACATTAATGAAACTGCCGGCGACGGCTTGATGATCATTTTCCAAAATGAAAAGCGCAGGGAAAACGCGTTGAACGCGGTCAGCACTGCGGTTAGCATCCAAGGTAAAGTCGCAGCCATCAACCAAGATAACCAAGGGCGGTTCGAGCCGGTGGCCGTTAACATAGGCATTAATTCCGGGGTGTGTTCGGTGGGCTCAACCTGCTTTGAGAGTGTTTCCGGCACCCGCTGGACTTATACGGCTTCAGGGTCGGTAACCAATACCGCGGCCCGCATCGGGGCGCTGGCCTCGGGAGGCAAGGTTTATATCGGTAATGAGACCAAGCGCCGGGTGGCGCAGGATTTTGAGGTGTTGGACCTTGGCGAACATAAGCTCAAGAACGTGAGCGCGCCTGTAAGGGTTTGGGAAGTGGCCAAGCCCGCTTAAGCCTCATGCGCCCGCAAAGTGCCATTTGCGTAGTTTTTGTGATATATTGTTTCAGAAGCGTTACGCCCGTCGCTTGTTGACGGGCGTTGCATGTTGAACTCCATAATATGGCTGATTGAATCACCAAATCGGGGGATACCGCAAAAATGGTAATCGCCTATATCATGGATCCGCTGGAGTCCATCGAGCCCCTCAATGAAACCACCAGCCATTTGATGTACGAGTGCAATGAGCGGGGGCACACGGTTCTCTTCTTGGAGCCGCATGACCTTTACGTGCGTGGCAGCCGCTTGGTGGCGCGCATGCGCAACATAACGCTTCCGTCCGGCTTGGGCATGGCCGAATATTGGAAACGCGCCATTGCCTGCTTAAAGCAAGACGAGTTGATTTTTGAAGAGATCACCGACATCGATGCCGTGTTTTTGCGTAAGGACCCGCCTCTGTTGTATGAATGCATGGAGTTTCTGCACCACGCCAGCGACCAGGTTTTCATCATCAACAGCACTGCGGGACAGATGGTGGCCAACAGCAAACTCTATTTGCTTAATTTTCCTGAAATCATCCCAGAGACTCATATCTCACGCGATCACCAGCGTCTGAGAAAGATCATCGACGAGTTCGGCGGCACCATGGTGATTAAGCCGCTGTCGCGTTCCAAGGGCGAGGGCGTGATTAAAGTCAGCATGCAAGACCGCGATAACCTAAATTCTTTAATCCACTATTACGTGCGTTCCTTCGAGCCTTATCCCCGCCGCGAAGCGACCATGGTGCAAGAGTATTTATCCCTGGTCAAATCCGAAGGCGACGTCCGGATTCTGCTCTTAAACGGCGAAATACTCGGAGCCATGCGGCGCATACCGGCTGAAGGGGATTTCCGTACCAATATCCACGCGGGCGCTACGCCGGCTAAACACGTGATCACTGAAAGCGATCGCCGCATCTGCCAGGCGGTGGCTCCCAGGCTAAAAAAAGACGGTCTTTACTTTGTTGGCATCGATATCATCGGTGACAAGTTAATCGAGATCAATTGTGTGAGTCCGGGCGGCATCCCGAGGATCAACCGCTTGGACGGCGTGAAGATAGAGTCGCAGGTGATTGATTTCGTGGAAGAAAAAGTCATAAAGATGCGTTCTCCCGGCCGCCTTTCCGCCGTGCTGCCACCTACCCAGAAAGCCAGTCAGACAGGAGCGTAATCGGTTTGCACCACAATGAGTACCGCCGCAAGTTAATCTCCCCCACCAAAGCCGCCGAACTAATCCAAGACAACATGACACTGGCACACGGTCTTACTATGGCCGAGCCTCCAGAGCTTTTAGGCGCCATAGCCGGCCGCTTGCGCGCTTGCGATCTCAAAAGGCTTAAAGTCTTTTCCCTGCTCCCCCTCAAGCATGCCTTGGATACGGTGCTGGCTCCGGATTTGTGCGACTGCGTTGAGGTGATTTCAGGCTTTGTGAGCGGCGGCGAACGGGGCTTGGTTGCCGCAGGATTAAACTATTACATGCCCAACCACTTCCACCAAGTGCCCCGTCTGCTGACGGAATTTTTGGGAGTTGACGTTTTAGTGACCATGGTCAGTCCCATGGACAAGGCGGGATATTTTAGCTTTGGCACAGCCAATGATTACACCTCAACCGTGGCCCGCACAGCCAAATTATGTCTGGTGGAAGTTAATCCAAACATGCCCCGGGTGTTTGGCGATTCCTTGATCCATATCTCGGAAGTTGACGCGGTGGTTGAAAGCCAGAAACCGATGCTGGAAATGCCAGCGTCGGATCCCAAGCCAGAGGACGAGGTAATCGGCCGGGCCATAGCGGAGCTGGTCCCGGATGGCGCTTGCTTACAATTGGGTTTTGGCAGCCTGCCCAACGTAGTGACTCGCTTTTTGGAAGGGCATAAGGATCTGGGCGTGCACACCGAGGTCTTCGGACCTGGCATGGTGCATCTGCTTAAAAAAGGCGTGATTACCGGCAGCAGGAAAAACCTGCATCCCAGGAAGCACATATTCACCGTGGCCCAAGGCGATAAGGAAATGCTGGAATTCATGGACGACAATCCGGCCATGAATAGCTATCCTGTTTCCTACACAAACAGTCCGGCAATAATAGCGCAAAACGAGAACCTGGTTTCCATCAACTCCATCATTCAGGTTGATTTGCTAGGTCAATGCAACGCGGAGTACTTGCATGGCCATCAATTTTCCGGAACCGGCGGCCAACTGGATTTCGTGCGCGGCGCTTTTGATTCGCCGGGCGGCAAGTCTATCTTAGCCTTTCACAGCACAGCTGATGAAGGCTCCGTCAGCCGCATAGTGCCTCACCTCGAGTCTGGCGCCATGGTGACGACTCCGCGCATGGACACCCACTATCTGATCACTGAACACGGCGTCGTCAACCTGAAAGGCCGCTCCAGCCGCGAACGGGCTTTGGCCATAATCGAGTTGGCCGCGCCGCAGTTCAGAGAGGATCTATTGCGCGAGGCGGAGGACATGTATTTGCTCTAAAACATGCTCAAGCGGGCAGGTTTTTTACCGGATAGCTAATTTGTGATATAGTACTCCACGTAAATGGCGGATTAAGTTTGTTGGTCCCCGCAAGGGGACTTTTTGTTTTATTAATCCTCCCGTAAGTTGGGCGGAAAAGGAGCAGGTAATGTCCCAAGCCAAACAGGGCGACAAAGTTCAGGTGCATTACACAGGTAAATTTAGAGATGGCACCGTATTTGATAGTTCAGAGGGCGCCCAGCCCTTGGAGTTTTCTGCAGGCA
>CAZDRW010000353.1:0-4418 GCA_964507555.1 uncultured Desulfarculaceae bacterium | reverse complement strand
AAGCCCTCATCCGGTGGCCATGATGCGCTCTCTTAATGCGGTGATCCACGCCGGGGCCAAGCCCAAAGAGGCCCGGGAGATGTATCGGGAAATTTGCCAGGGTTGACAGGGAGAGCTTAAGCCATGGGCGCATCCTGCGACATGAATGTCTGCATGTATTACTCCAACAGTGACGTGCGCTGCGAGACCATGACGCGGCCCAGTCCGGGACCCGGCGAAATACTGCTTAAAGTGATGGCCAGCGGCATTTGCGGTTCGGATGTGATGGAGTGGTACCGCCGCGACAAGGTGCCGCTGGTTTTGGGCCATGAGGTGGCGGGCGAAGTGGCCGAGGTGGGAGAGGGGGGGGACCGCTTCAAGCCCGGCGATCGGGTGGCGGTGACTCATCATGTTCCCTGCAACACTTGCCACTACTGCCTGAGCGGGCATCACACCATGTGCGACACCCTGCTCAAAAAGACGCATTTCCATCCCGGCGGCTTCGCGGAATATTTGAGGGTTCCGGCCATCAACGTTGATCGGGGCACCTTCTTGATGCCAGCCGGCCTTTCCTATGAGGCGGCCTCTTTCATGGAGCCGTTGGCCTGTGTGCTTAGAGGCCAAAAGCAGGCCAGGATAAAACCGGGCCAGACCGTGCTCGTATTGGGAGCCGGCATCTCGGGACTGATGCACATAGCCCTGGCCCGCAGCCTAGGCGCGGGTTTGGTCATCGCAGCGGACACGATTCCATTCCGTCTGAAAAAAGCCAGGGAACTGGGCGCGCATTTGGCCTTGGAGGCAGGTCAGTACCTGGTTGAGGAACTAAAGGCCGCTAACCAGGGGCTCAAGGCGGATTTAGTGATCATCGGCTTCGAGGGTTTTATACCCCTGGCCTTGGAATGCGTGGAGCGGGGAGGCACCGCGCTCTTTTTCGCCGGTGCGGCGGAAGGAGCCACCATCGCCAAGCCCATCAATGAAATTTTTTGGCGCACCGAAGTTACTCTGACCAGCTCCTACGCCGGCGCGCCGGCTGATTGCGATCAGGCGCTGCGTTTGATCGCTGGAGGTGCGGTGCCGGTGGAGCAGATGATCACCCACCGCCTTTCGCTGCAAGAGGCCCAAAGCGGCTTTGCCGCTGTGGCCAGGCCCATGGACCACGATTCTTTAAAGGTTGTAATACTGCCGCATGGCTAGATCAGCGAGAAGGTTCCGATGGCGCAATATAGGAGAGGAGCCCATGAAAGCTTGGCTGTTATTGGCTTTGGCGGGACTGATGCTTTTTGCCGGAGCAGAGCGGGCTGTGGCCGCAGAGGCCGGCGTGCGCAGCCAGCCGCCGGTGGTTATCGCCACAACTCCCCGCGCCGGCGATGCAAAAGTAGACCCCAAGCTGCGGGAAATCAGGATAACCTTTTCCAAGTCGATGCAAACCAACGGCTGGTCTCTGGTTATGGCGGATAAGGCCAGTTTTCCTAAAATAACTGGCCAAGTGTCTTTCCTCAGCGACGGCCGCATGTTCGTGGCGCCGGTGACACTGGAGCCAGGCAAGGACTATGTGGTCTGGATCAATTCCGGCCGCCACCAGAACTTCCGCGATCAAGAAGGACAGCCGGCGGTGCCCTACTTGCTGAGCTTTCGCACCCGGCCCTAAGTTAAGTCTATTAGCAGTGGGAAGTTGAATCCTCTGGGCCTGCCAGGTTACAATGAATCGTTAATGAAATTGCCCCGTAGCTATGGGCTATATTCAATATTGGACGGAGAGGAATAAAGACGATGGCCGCAAAAACCGCCAAGCCTGTCAAGAAAACCAAAAACGCCAAACCCGCCAAGTCAACCAAATCCTCCAAAACCACCAAGAAAGCCAAGCCCGCCAAGATCTCCCCAAAAGATTTTGAAAAGGCCCTGGAAATAGGACGGCCGCCCAATATTAAAAAGCTCTTTCCCAACTCCAAAGCGCTTATTGTCAGCGGCAAGGTGGTTGACAGAGCGCTGCTTAGCAAGGGCAAGGCAATGACCATTGCGGCTAACGGCCGCAACCACCTGGTTATCAGGGGCGCCTTAAAGGCCGCGCAACGGGCCAACGCAGCCATCATAATCGAGATAGCCAAAAGCGAGGGCGGTGCCAGCGCCTACTGCGCCACCAACTACTGGAACATCGCCCATCAGGTTGATCAGGCCATGAACGAACTGGGCGTCACAGTCCCGGTTGCGGTTCACGCCGATCATTATGGCATCAAGGGGCCCAAAGACGTGGAGTCCGCTCGGGTGGAGATCCCCACCATGTTCGAGGCGGGCATCACTTCCATTGCCATTGACGCCTCACATCTGCCCGACGCCGAGAACCTGCTGGCCAGCATTGAGCTGAATAAGTATGTACCCAAATGGGCCGGTTTGGAGACCGAAGTAGGTGAGATCAAGGGTAAGGAGGGCCTTTCCACGGTGCAGGAAGCCCTGTTCCTAATCCAAGGACTCAACGCGCACGGCATATTCCCGGATTGGATAGCGCTTAACAACGGAACCGCCCATGGCATACAGACCTCTGATCAAGGCATCCAGGTCGAATTGACCAGCGAGATTCATCGGGCCCTTAAACCATACACGGTATCCGGCGCCCAGCATGGCACCTCGGGCAACGATTCGGAGCGCCTGCGCCGCATAGCCAAAGAGACCTTGACCACCAAGGCCAACGTGGCCACCGCTCTGCAGATGGTCACCTGGGGCGTAAAGGTCAACGACTACGGCAACGCTGTGCTGAATAAAGCCGGTGATTTCGTGAAGGTTAAGGATCAAGGCGTGACTCCGGAGCTTTGGGCCGAGATGGTAGCATACGCCATCGAAAAGGGATGGAAGGGCGGGAATTATAAGAAGCTCAACCTGCCTTTTGAGAACAAGATCATGTCCCAGCCCAAAAAGATCCGCGACCGTTCGGAAAAGGCGGTGGCCGACTTTATTTATGGGCTTTTGACCAAGGTGTTCAACGCCAAAGACACCGCACCGCTTGGTGTCAAAGCAATCCTGAAGGCTGGTTCTTACAACCTTGGTCCTAAGGCCAAGCGCATCGAGAAGAAGGCCCAATGGACTCCGGCCAAGATCCGAAAAATGGGCTTGGCCATTAACTCGGATAAAGGCCCCAAAGGCAACTTTGAAGACTAGCAGGCAGGCATTGCCGCAAGAAGGTACGGGCGGGGCTTGACCCCGCCCGTAGTTTTATTAGGTTCTGCGGTTAGTGTAGATGGCTATAAAAAACGACAATACCCCACTATGTGTTGACTTGGACGGAACCTTGGTCCATGGCGACACCCTTTTGGAGAGCACCTTAGGCTGCCTTAAGGCCAAGCCGTGGTCTATTATTCGACTTATAGGCTGGGCGCGTAAAAGTCGCGCGCTTTATAAAGAGCGAGTGGCGCAGAATTGCCCGGTGGAGCCGGAACACCTGCCCTATAACCCCAAGATTCTTGAGCTCATGCTTGCGGAAAAGGAAAGCGGCCGCAGGCTTGTATTGGCCACCGGTTCGGACAAGTTAACGGCGCGGGAGGTTGCCGGTCACCTGGGGTGTTTTGACGAGGTGGTGGCCAGCGATGGTAAGCGCAATTTAAGCGGATCCAACAAACGGCTTGCACTTGAGGAGCGTTTCGGCAAAAACGGATTCGATTATGTGGGTAACTCGCGGGCCGACCTAGCCGTTTGGCGGGGCTGCCGCCGCGCTTATTTAGTGCGTCCCGAACCCGGGGTGGAGCGGCAGGTACGTTCCGAGGGCCTGGACTATGAAGTGCTGGACACCGGGCCCCAAGACCAGTGGCGCCTGCTGATCAAAGCCATGCGTCCCTGGCAATGAGCCAAAAACATCCTCGTACTGGTTCCCCTCGTGCTGGCCCACATAGTAGCCGATCCGAGGGCTTGGCTCGGGGTAGTCTTGGCCATGCTGGCCTTTTGCTTTTGCTCCTCGGCCGTTTACCTGGCAAACGATCTTTGGGATCTTGCCTTGGACCGGCGTCATCTTTCCAAGCAGCGCCGACCCCTGGCTTCGGGTGATCTGTCGCTCATCCTCGCCATCGGCTTCATTCCATTATTGGGTTTGATAGGACTGTCTTTGGCGGCTTTGGTTGCGTGGGAGGTGTTGTGGCTTCTGGTCCTCTATCTGGTGCTCACAAGCGCCTACTCCATTAAATTGAAGGAAGTACCGCCAGTTGACATTTTGGTGCTGGCTGGCCTTTATTCGGTGCGGATATTGGCCGGGGGACCGGCGGCAGGAGTGGTGATGTCCTTTGGGCTGCTTATTTTTAGCGCCTTCTTTTTTCTGAGCCTGGCCTTTCTAAAAAGCTACAACGAGCTTAAGACCTTAGCCGGAGTCGATTCCGCCGGGCGGGGTTACCGTCAAGGCGACTAAAGTTTTTTGTCCGCCGCCGGTATAGCCAGCGGTTACCTGGCGGTATTGGTGGTTG
>CAZDRW010000352.1:0-4434 GCA_964507555.1 uncultured Desulfarculaceae bacterium | reverse complement strand
AAAATGAAAAAGACCTGCCTTGGATTGTTGATCATTTCGTGCATTTTCCTGACCTCTGGTTGCGTGGCTGGCCAAAAAATCGATTATACCGCCCCCATACCCAAACTGACTAAACAGGGTAATAAAACAGTAGCCGTGGGAGTCCATGATCAAAGGCCCTATGTAAAAAACGCTGAAAAATTCCCGCGCTACGTTGGTACTTTAAGGATGGGCAATGGCATCCCATTTGACATGGAAACCATGAGTAAAAAGCCGCTTGCTCAAGACATGAGGGGAGTCTTAGTGCAGGCATTTGAAAACGCAGGTTACAAAGCCGTTCCCATGAAGGTTGAATTCAGCGATGATCAAAAAGACGTGCTGATCAATTTCAAAAATATTGACGCTGATCGTTTCCTCTTGCTTACGCTCAATGAATGGCGCAACGACTCACTGTACAACACCACGCTTTACTACAATGCCGTGCTCGCGGTTTACAACCGGGCTTTAAAGCAACTGGCTAAATCCAAGGTCAGCGGCAGAAAAGATTTGGAAGGCGCCGATGAGTACACGGTTCATTATATACAAAAAGCCGTGCCCAAGGCTTTTCAAGAACTCCTTGAAAAAATGCTGAACGATGCCAAGGTGCAAGCTGCGCTGCACTAAGCTGACGAGCTAGCGGAAATTATAGCCAATGCCTATCATGGCATAGCGCTCCCAAGTGTCATAATACTGGCCCATGTTGGAGTAACCCTGGAATAGCTCCAGGAAAATGTACTGGCGGTTTTGGGTGAGCTGCGGATTACCAAGGTCCACACCCACCCTGGCCGTCAGGTTCAGGTTCCAATCGTTTTCCTGGCGGGATTGAATATCTGTTGCTGCAAAGCATGGTTGATCCCATAAGCTAAAACTGTACTCAAGGCCTGCCTGCAAGGTCCAGTCGCCCTGGGAACTTTTAGGTAAAGAATGCAGCACATAGGATGGACCAGCATATAGTCTGAGGCTTTCCCAAGAATGTGCCCCCAGGAACCTGACCACCTCTCGGCCATAGTCAATGCGGCGCCTGCCGCCATCCTCAAGAACCTCATCACCCAGGTGCGAGCTTTGGTGATAGGCGAAAGCCTCCCAAGACCAAATACCGTTTTGATAGCCCAAAGCGGGTCCGCCCAGGAAGTCCGCGTTCAACAAGTCAAAGGAATTGGAATACACGTCAAATCTTGCGGTGAGTAGGCCGCGCATGGTCAGTGACATCTTCGCGCCGCTGGCAAGATTCACATGCAAGATTCCCAAATCACCGCCCATAGCCACGTCTTCATAGGTTTCACCATTATCATTTTGCATGAATCCCAGATGGAATGCGGCCTCGCGGGGGTCTGCCCTGAGTGGTGCGAATTGGCGGCCCCCATCTGAAAACCAGCCCCATTGCTTAACTTTGGGTGAAGCGCTGGACCAGGCATCGACTCCCTTGGCTATTTCCTGGCGCGGCTCGATCGCTGGGCCTGCTTGCTCCAGGGCGATCAGCGCGTCCCCTTTAAATAGGCCCAGGTTGATGCCGCCGGGGCCAATTATAGGGAGCCTCACGGTCAATCCATCGTTTTGGGAGATTGCGCGCCCATCCCTCGCCGGCTCACTTTTGCCAAACGCCAGCCATAGGCCCTGTTGATCGGCTTTGCTTTGCATTGCCAGACGATCAAGCCCGGACGGCAAAGAGGCAGGCAATGAATCGCTGGCCAACACGCCATAGCGGCCCTTTTCCTGAAATACAACCCTATTAGCCTTCGGCGTGAATACAGACCACTCCGCGTTTTCCGGACCGGACGGCTCGAATGACACGCTGAACAGTGCCGTACCGGAAACGATGTTGGTCTTCAGCAACGACTCTCGGCCTGTGGCGGTTTTATATTTGACTGTGGCTGTGATGCCATCAGGTCCTGGTTTTTGGGAATAACTCGCCCATGCTATGACTTCGGGAAGGGATAATTGCAATTGCGCGCCCGCCGCCGCGCCCGAGGCGAACTTCCAGTAAAAAGCTTTACCAGCATGACCTATTTCAACGGCACTGCCGTCAGCAAGGTTAAGCACCATCAGCTGATGCGGTTTGGCTTGGCCCAAAGCCGGATTCAAGATAATGAGCAGCAGTAAAGACGCAACCCGCCAAAACCGCCAGCCGGAGATTGCATCGATGTGGTGCTTACGATTTGGCTGGGTGAGGTAGCGATTGGCGTGATAGAAAATGGCAGGTAGACATGCTTTCATGGCTCACAGATTTCCTTTCGCTCGAGGCACTGATCCAACTCTGTGAAAGCGAGCTTACTATTAATAGCATTGCCCCTGTGGGACAAACAACCGCTCTATATCCTGATGTACTTAAGAAGAATCTCAATATGTCTTTGAAACCCAAACAAGCAGTCACGGAGGCTCAGCAAGGAAACGATCTGGCCTGGCTTAATGACGTCCTGCGGTACCCTAGCTTATCTGGGGCTCATCCCGCTTTGCTTGAGTTGGCCTGCCATTGTTCCGGCCTCGTCGTCCTTGAACATAACAAGCTGCCGGAATCAGCGATGGCCCACTTGACTCCGGGTGAAACCCAGCGAGCAGCAAGCATGAGTCAACGGCGAAGGCAGGGTTTTTTAGGTGTACGCTTGGGGATCAAACTTTTAGCCCGTTCGCTTTGTCCCGCCTTGGATAGAATTCCGGCCCATGAGCTGCACACGCTGGATGAAGAGGCCTCGCTTCCTGCGCTGCCTCAATTCAGCGGGTCGGATGACTACCAGATTAGCGCCTCTCATAATGCTGAACTGACCGTGGTAGCCATCTCAACCCATGTTTTCGGCATCGACATTGAAGATAGGGCGGCTCAGGCTTGGCGCGGGCGTAATTTTTTCATGCATCCCTCTGAACAGGAATTAGCCCAGAACTCTCCCCTTGGGCCCAAGAACGCTGCGCTGCGCGTTTGGTCCAGCAAGGAGGCCGCAGCCAAGGCTTTTAACCTTGGACTAGTGCAAGCGGCGCAGGATGTTTGCCTGATTACTATTGACGATAGGACTAGCATCGCCGAATATCAAAACGAGAGATGTGACCTTTATCATTTCGCGGTTGATAAGAACCTGATCTCTGTATTGACCAAGCAATCCAGCTAGCCCTATTGTCCATCTTCAGTATGAGTGGTCAAGGGAATGGGTCCCGGGGGCTCCCATCTTTGGAGAAAAGCCCTAGGGTCTGATTGCCCAAGGAGGTCACACAAGCCACAAAACCATTGGGGGGTAGGAGTTCAGGTAGTGCTAAGTTTCTTTAACACCGGAGGGGGGGTGGGATCCTTCAGGCCCGTCCTGGCGGGCGTATTTTGACCCTCGCGAATGCTCCTGTTTTTATCGGGTCTCCCCGTGAGTGCAGGGATTAGCCGACTACCTCTATCGCCGCCGACAAACCGAAAACAAAAGGAGGCGATGTCAGCTTTAACTCGGATTTAGTACTTCGAGCTGAAGCGCCTGCTGCTGGACCGCCCAGTCTCCCTGATCACTTTCGCCTGATCTCCTTTAATAATAGCCGTGTAGAGAAAGGAGCAGTTAAAACAGTAAATGGATGTCATAGTTTCTAATTAATTTATACTATTGAAGGTTGCATATATCTGATGTTTCACGATCATTTCTTTACCTTTTTTCGGATACCAGGCAAATAATTCATGAGATTGGGGAATCCGCTGCGTAGTTCTGATATGTCTGTTCTTTTCTCTTTTGGTAAATACTTAATTGTAATAAAAGAATCCGATGAGTCTTTAAGTCGTGAATTATTTATAATGGAAGCGATGTTGTTATGCTCTCGAATGACTAAATCTAGTTTGCTTTTCAGTTCATCGATAAATTCAGTAACGTATGGTGGAGCATTTTTCTTTAACCACTGATCTGCTTTCTTGTGGTCCTCTTTTTTTTTTTGAGAACATATACAATATCCATAAATTTATCTAAAGTGATCTCAGAGGGCCGGAGATCAATATTGCATATGAAAGTAAGCATATTCATTTTAACTTTTCAAAAAGATATATCAAGTAGCGTTCATCGTCTGCGAAAAGTGTACCGTTGGAACAGGATGTGTGGCCATAAATATCGCCTTTCAACCAGGTAAAAGGTGAAAGTTTTTTGTGGAGCAGGGGCAACAGTTAGCCATTCCACGAGAAGCCTTTTGGGGATAACTACAATAAAAAACACAATAAATAAATCACAAATCAATAAAAGCTCACAAGGTACGACAGAGAAGGTGACAGGATTTTGGCCAAAAAAATAGACAAAAGAGAAAGAAACAGTAATGCAAAATATAGATAAACACATGAAAAGCTTAGTTAATGTGGAAAGGTGAAAGAATTTTTGACTATGAGGGTGTCGGAGAAAGAAGCATTATGTATAGGCGGTTAACTATCTATTTTAGTTAATATAAACGTAAAGGTGAAAGTTTTTTGTGGGA
>CAZDRW010000351.1:402-4455 GCA_964507555.1 uncultured Desulfarculaceae bacterium | reverse complement strand
AAGGTGGCCAAGATCGATCTTCTGGAGCGGGCGGAGCGCTTGGGCGCGCGCAGGCAAGGCGACAAGCTGGCCATCTCTATTCTTGGCAAGGATTTCGTCATTGATGCCAAGGGGATGATGACCTCGCAGTGCCACATGAACCTGTGGGTGCAGCGGCCCATTTTGGACTACGCCCTGGCCTGCCAAGGCGCCGAGCCCAGCGGGAATTGGGTGGCCATGCGGGACCTGGGCAAGGACGGTGCCGAATGGGCGCGCTTCTTCAACCAACGCTGCGAAAAGCCCTTGAAAAAGGTGGCCGACGACTACACCGAGCTTTTCGAGGACATGATCCAGATCTTCGCCGCCGAACCGGCCCAGGAGTTCGACGCGGACATCGCGGTGGTGCTGCGGCCCCTGCCCAAGCTTCCCCTGCTGATATGCTATTGGAAGGACGACGGCGAAATGGGCTCGCAAATGAACCTCTTCTTCGACGAGACCGCGCCCCAAAACCTGCCGGTGGAGTCCATCTTCACCCTGGGGACCGGCATGCTGCACATGTTCGAGAAGATCGCCCAAACCCACGGAAAGTGACCAAGAATGCAATGATAATCTATTCCAGCAAGTTAGACGGCATTGACTGGCAGGAGGCGGCCCAGGTGGTCGAAAAAGCTCCCCTGGGCAAGCGCGACCCCATTGAGCTGCGCCAGGCGTTCGAGGCCAGCTATGCCGCCATCGTGGTCCGGGACGATGGCAAGCTGATCGGCCTGGCCCGGGCGCTATGCGACGGCCAGTACCAGGCCGCCATTTATGACGTGGTGCTCTTGCCGGAATACCAGGGCCAAGGCGTGGGCAAGGAGATCATGCGCCGGCTGCGGGACATGCTGCCGGTGAAAAACGTGATCCTTTACGCCGTGCCCGGACGTGAGGGATTTTACGCCAAGTTGGGCTATAAAAGGATGCTCACTGCCATGGGCATACTGAGTTCCACCATGGTTAAACCGGAACTGCTCTTGGCATATGATAAAGATAATTAAGGAGTTATCATGGATTACCGCCAGATGACCGCCCCCTGCGGCTTGGATTGCTTCAACTGCCATTTTTACCTGGCCAAGGACCACCCGGATTCCATGAAGGTGCTGGAATCCTACAACCGCCTCATGGGCATACCTATCGATGTGATGCTCTGCAAGGGCTGCCGGGGCGAGGAAGGTTTGCCTGAAACCCTCAAGTATGGCATGGGCAAGACTGAGCCCTGCCACTGCTATACCTGCACCCAGGAAAAGGGCATCGACTTCTGCTGCGATTGCGATGACTTCCCCTGCGATTCCCTGCATCCCTACGCCGACCGCGCGGCCCAGGTGCCCCACAACACCAAGGTGTTCAACCTGTGCCTCATCAAGAAAATGGGCCTGGAGAAGTGGGCCGAGTCCAAGGCGGGAGAGGTGCGCGAGACCTATTTCACCAAGTGGTGGACCCTGTAGAAAGCTTATAATATCAGTCTGATAGCTCAGCGACACGCGCGGGGCTGGGGGGGTATATATATGTCATCCATTCTGTTCGATCCGGTTAATATCGCGGGCCTGGAGTTGAAAAACCGTCTGGTGCGTTCGGCCACGGCCGAGGCCATGGCCACGACGGACGGCCGCCCCACCCCGCAGCTAAAGGAGCTTTACTGCGCCTTGGCCGAGGGCGAGGTGGGGCTAATCATCACCTCGGGCGCGACCATCGAGGCTTGGCCAAACCTGCCGGAAACACTGGGCATACGCGCCGGGCTGGCCATGCATGACGACAGGTTTATCGCGGACTGGCCGGAGATAATCGAGGCCGTGCACGCTCGCGGCGCAAAAATAGCTATGCAGTTCGGCCACTTGGGCCGCCAGGACATACCCCAGTTGCGCGGATCGACCCCGCTGGCGCCTTCGGCGGTGCCCATCGAGGCCACCGGCGTCACGCCCCAAGCCATGACCCAGGCCGATATCATGGACCTGGTGGAGAAATTCGCCCAGGCCTGTGGCCGCATCAAGCAGGCAGGCTTTGACGCGGCCCAGATCCACGGCGCCCACGGCAACCTGGTCACCAACTTCATGTCGCCCTTCACCAACCGCCGCCAGGACGAGTACGGCGGCAGCGTGGAGAACCGGGCGCGGTTCGTGGTTGAGGTGGTGAAGCGCACCCGGGAACTGGTGGGGCCGGACTTTCCGCTCATAATCAAGCTCAGTTTCAGCGATTTCGTGGAAGGCGGGCTGAACCCGGACGAGGCGGTGGAGATGGCCGCAATCATGGCGGATTCCGGCATCGATTGCATCGAGGTGTCCGGCGGGACCCTATCCGAGACGCCGGGCCGCATCTCAATGAAGAACATCAAGCGCCCGGACCAGGAAGCCTATTTCCTGCCCATTGCCAAGGCGCTCAAAGACCGGGTGGACGTGCCGGTGATGCTGGTGGGCGGCCTGCGCTCGCCCGAGGTCATGGAAAATGCGCTGCAGGACGGCGCGGCGGATTTGGTTTCCCTGTGCCGCCCGCTCATCCGCGAGCCCGGGTTGGTGGGGCGCTGGAAGGACGGCGACCGGGCCAAGGCGACCTGCAAATCCTGCAATACCTGCTTTACAAGCTGGATGTTCGCGCCGCTCAGGTGTTTTTTGGATGAGCCGTTGACAAAGGAAGAAAAGCCAGAAGATACCTGCCTGCCCTAGCGTGGTTGCAGCAATCAATTGACCGCCGGAGTACTGCGCAAGTATCATGTAGTTCTACTTCTAAACGGAAGGATCGGCATGATCAGAATATTCAAAAGCACGATATTGTTTGCGGCGGGTTTCGCGGCGGCAGCGCTGCTCTTTTGGGGTAATTCCGCGGTGCCTCGGGCGGAGGCCAGCGGCTGCGTAACGCAAAACGCCTCCTTCCAAAGCAAAAATGGAAGCATTGGCGATAACTCGATCCAAGTAACATACCAACCCCCTCAATGCCTGCAGCAACACAGTTATATTATTGTGGATGTCAACAAAAAGGATAACCACGCTTTTCGAGTCACCTACTTGAAAAGGCCCACGCCTCCTCACCCAGGCGGCTAAAAAGCCCGCGCCCCTAACCAGGCCTGGCAATATGGCCCCTGCGCGCAATGCAACGCGTGGGGGCTTTTTTGTCAGCAATATCCAAGTAAAATGATATTAACCACTTAACTTGCCGATCCAGTTTTAATTATTCAAAAAACCGCACGCTCCTCCCAATAATATGCATTGACCGCTTGAACTCAACTTAAGTACCATGTTTCCACCCAAATCAAATAGGGAGGTTCGGCATGATACGCAAGGTCATAGGCGTAATGCTGTTTGCGGCTGGTTTCGCGGCAGGCACGCTGCTCTTTCTAAACAAAGCTGATTTCCCCCAGGCTCAGGCCCAAATGCGGGTACAGGAAGCTGACATTGAATTAAGTTGCACCTATTCCCCCCCCATATACCGGAGAAGCCATGGCGTAGAAGACGAACTTCCAAATCGTTTTGCCGTTGATTATGACATACCCCCATGCCTAAGTATTGGCGAGTATCGAGCGGTTAATGCGTGGTCTATTGACCAGCAGTACTTTTGCGTAGCCTATGAAAAGATCGTCTACTAGCCATGCGAATTCAAAGCCCGATACGCTGGAGGATGGGAATGTTTAGGATAGTAGCCAAAGGCGTGATGTTGTTTGCGGCCGGGTTCGCGGCCGCCGCGTTGATTTTCCTGGGTAATGCTAATGTGCCCCAGGCGCAGGCATTGGAACACACCGAATCAACCGAGATTCCCTGTTATCAGCAGTACCCCTGGTTTGCTTCCAACAGCATCGAGGGAGATGTGGTCCCGGATCAGTTCGGCATTATATATACCATCCCCCCGTGCCTCCAAAACGCTGGCTATGAGGTTACTGGGGCGCAGCTGATAGACTTTGATAGCTTTACAGTCGGCTACCAACACAAGAGCATACGCCGTTAAGAAGAGATAGCCTACGCCCAGCGCCCATGGGAAGCAGCGTATGTCCTACAAGCTCTATCTGATGTATGCCCACCTTTTCAAGGTGATCGCCTCGGTATTGGGCGTTGT
>CAZDRW010000351.1:0-392 GCA_964507555.1 uncultured Desulfarculaceae bacterium | reverse complement strand
GGGATGCCTGGGATTCGCGGCTCATGGGCGTTTACATTCTGTTTGCCGGCTTGATCTGGCTCATCCCCAACCGGTTCCTCGACTCAAAGGCCAGGACCCTGGTTTATTGCCTTATAGCATTGCTCAACACCGCTGGCCTGGTAGCTTGGATGGCCCATATCATGAGTGTTGAGTGGAGCAACTTTGCCAAGCGGAATCAAATCTTTTTATTTATGGTCTTTTTCGTGCCCGCCGCGCTGGCCGCGCCGGGGTCGCTGATTCTGTATGTGATTGGACACAGGAAACGGTTGCAGCACCCACAATAGGCAGCAGATAAGAACGAGTTTTTATTGATTGAATAATGCTTTTAAAAGCAGGTTTTTTTCTGGGGGGTTTACCTTTCTTTTTGTAAA
>CAZDRW010000350.1:0-4465 GCA_964507555.1 uncultured Desulfarculaceae bacterium | reverse complement strand
GAGGGAACAAGATTGTGCTCCCTGGAAGAGCTGGTTAGCGCGCCCAACAAGACCACCTTAGCGCCGCAGGAGCTTATCGTGGGTTTCGTCTTGGATAAGCTGCCGCCCCTTGGCCAGGCCTTCGCCAAGGTGGGCCGCAGGCAGGCGGTGAGCGTGGCCAGGCTGAACCTGGCGGTTTGTTTGGACCCAGCGCTGGATGATCCCCGCGTGGTGCTGGGCGCTTGTTTCCCTTCGCCGCGCCGCCTGATGGATGTGGAAAAGGTAATCAAACAGGGCGATCCCAGCGAGGATCTGTGGTGGGCGGCCGGGCATCAGGCAGCCCAGCATTTCACCGACGTGTGCGGCTGGCGCTCGTCTGCTGCCTACAAGGTGCCGGCCGTGACCAGGGTCGTGGCCCACACTCTGGCTCAAGCCTGGGCCGGCCTGGTAGGTGCGGCATGAAGCTGGGAGCCAGCGTTATAAGGGTAGGGGGCCGGGAAAGGGTCTTGGGCGAAACACGGTATGGTTTTGATCAGGGTCGCGCTGGCGATCTTCATTTGCTATGCGTGCGGGCCGACAAAGCGCCGGCCCGCATCAAAAGCATTGATATCAAGGGAGCTCTGGCCCTGCCCGGCGTGGTGCGGGTGTTCACCGCCGCCGACATACCCGGTAAAAACCGCCTGGGCATCATCCCGGTCAGCAAGGACCAGGAGTTCCTGGCCGCAGAGATCGTGCGCCACCGCGGCCAAGCCGTGGCCCTGGTGGCGGCCGAGACCTATGACGCGGCCCTGGCTGGCGCCCGGGCGGTGCGGCTGGATTTGCAGGCGCTGCCCGGCGTTTTCGATCCCGAGGAGGCGCTGGCAGACGGCGCGCCTTTAGTTCATCCTGATCGCCCCAGCGGCAATTTGCTCAAGGAAAACCGGGTCGTCAAAGGCGATGCGGACAAGGCCCTTGCTTCATCGCATGTGGTGGTGGAGGCCGAGTACACCACCGGCCGGGTGGCGCACGCGGCCCTGGAGATGGAAGGCGGCCGGGCCGAGTATGACGACGGCCGGGTGATCGTGCGGGCCTGCACCCAGAATCCCCACTACGACCAGGCGGACCTGGCCCTGTTCCTGGGGGTGGAGCCGGACAAGGTGCGGGTGGTGCAGGCGGAGACCGGCGGCGGCTTTGGCGGCAAGCTGGATGTTTCGGTGCAGCCGTTTCTGGCTCTGGCCGCCTGGCATTTAAAGCGACCCGTGCGCATGTCTTACACCAGGGAGGAAAGCCTTTTGGCCACGGGCAAGCGCCATCCCTTCCGCATGCGCTATGTCACCGGCGCCGACAAGGAAGGCAGGCTCAGCGCGGTCAAGGCCGAGCTGTTGGCCGACACCGGCGCTTTTGCCTCCTACGGCCTGGCCGTGTGCATGCGCGCGGCGGTGCACGCCTGCGGCCCCTATCTGGTGCCCAACCTGGCGGTGAGCTGCCGCATGGCCTACACCCACAACACCTGGAACGGAGCCATGCGCGGATTCGGCGTGCCCCAGGTGGCTCTGGCCCACGAAGGCCAGATGGATGCCTTGGCCGCGGCCTTGGGCATGGATCCCCTGGAGATACGTTTGAAGAACGCCTTGCGCGCGGGCCAGGCCACCGCCACCGGGCAGGTGCTGAAAAGCGGGGTGGGTATGGTGCAATGCCTGGAGCGCATACGCCCTATCTTCGAGCAATGGCGTAGCGGGTTATGCCAGGGGCCTTGGCACAAGCAAGGCGTCGGCCTGGGCTGCATGTTCTACGGCATCGGCAACACCGGGGTCAGCAACCCGTCCACGGCCCAGATCGAATGGCGGCCCGATGACAGGGTGGTGCTTTACACCGGAGCGGCGGAACTGGGGCAAGGCTCGGACACGGTGCTGGTCCAGTTGGCCGCCGAGCGCCTGGGCCTGGAATGCGACGACATAGACCTCTGCCGGGGCGACACCGATCGCACCACCAACGCGGGCGCTTCCTCGGCCAGCCGCCAGACCTATATTTCCGGTAACGCCGTGCTGGCAGCGGCGGATAATTTGGAGGCGCTTATCTTAAAAGGCGCGCGCGAACTCCTGGGCGGCCGCCACTTGGATCTTGAGATCCGTGGCAAGCTCGTTGCCGAGAAGGGCGGCCAAAGCCGCACCCTGGAGGTCAAGGAGGTGGCGCGTTTTATTGCCGGCAAGGGCGACGAGGTGAAGGCGGGCGGCAAGTTCGATCCCAACTTCAGCGCGCTGGACCCCGAGACCGGCCAGGGACGTCCCTATGCCACCTATGCCTTCGCCGCCCAATGCGCCCTGGTGGAGGTGGACACCGCTTCGGGCCTGGTTAAGGTGAAAGAGGTGGCCGCCGCCCATGACGTGGGACGGGCCATCAACCAGCGCGCGGTAATGGGCCAGATCTGCGGCGGCGTGGCCATGGGTGTGGGCATGGCTCTCATGGAGGAATACCACACCGGCTCCAGCGACAACTTGCAGTCCTACCACATCCCCACCGCAACGGACGCGCCCCAGGTGACGCCGCTTATCGTAGAGGAGCCCGAAGAGACCGGTCCTTACGGGGCCAAGGGCGTGGGCGAGCCGGCGCTCATTCCCACCGCGCCCGCGGTGGCCGGGGCGGTGAGCCAGGCCTTAGGCAGGCCCATGCGGCATCTGCCTATAAACTTGGAGCGGGTGATGGAAGTCATCGCCAGTTCAGAGGACGAACCAGTATGAAGATCGATTTGGAACGCTGCAACGGCTGCGGGCTTTGCGAAAAGGATTGCCCGGTGGCGGCGGTCAAGCTTGAAGCCAAGAAGGCGGTGATCAACACCTCTTGTGTGGAATGCCGCACCTGCCTCAAGGTCTGCCCGCGCGACGCGGTGATCGATGAGGTGGTGGCCGTGGAAGGCGCGGCAGTCTGCCCGGCCTGTCCGGTGGCCTGCCAGGTGCCCCTGGGCCTTACCGGCGCTTGCGGCCGCTTCACCAACCAGGATGGGGTGCTCACGCGCAACCGGCCGCTTCTCACCTATGCCGAGGTGATCGATTTGATCGGGCCCGAGTCGGAGCCGGCAATAGCCAAGCCCTCCATCACCGCCATCGGCGCGGGCGGGACCTATCCCGACTATGTACCCGCTCCCTACATCGTAAGCGACGAGCGCGACGGGGTTGAAGTGGTGACCGTGGTGACAGAGGCGCCGCTATCCTATTCCGGCCTCAAGCTGAAGATAGACACCGACCTGGAGGTGGGCCGGGAAGGCGCCGAGGTGAAGTTCGAGGGACGCACCGTGGGCATGGTGGAGACCGAGGAATACGGCTCCAAGATCCTGGCCATCGGCGGGGTGAACCGGCTCACCGGCAAACACGGCTTTGCCGCGGCTCGGGCGGTGGCGGCCATCGCCAACCGCGAGGCGGTTCTGCTGCGCGTCAAAAACGGGGCCAAGCTCACCGTGCAGGTGGGCCAGCCGCCGGTGATCGACGGCCATCAGGCAACCAAGATGCGGGTGGGTTGCGGCTCGGCCACGGCCGGACTATTCGCACCGTTTTTTAAGGAGGCGGCCGACGAAGTCATCGTGCTGGACCACCACATAACCAGCTTGTTCAGCCATCACGCGGCCGGGCGCTGTTTGGGCTTAGAGCCCTCCGGCCTGGAGCTTTGCTTCAAGCGTTCCACCCCGGGGCGCTATTTCGGCAACCACGGCCACGGCTGGGGCGGCACCGACATCACGGACCCCATCCAGATCGTGGCCAGGATCGACACCAAGCGCTCTAAGCCGGGCAGCACGCTTCTCATCACCGAGACCACCGGCCAGAACGCGGCTTTCTATCAGTTCAGCGAGGCTGGCCAGTATGAGCCCATACCGCTGACGCCCGCGGTGAGAGAGGCGGTGGCGGCCATCGCCGAATCCTGCCAGGCTTCCCGGGTGTCGGCCATATACGTGGCCGGCGCGGGCGGCTCGGCCCGGGCCGGGGTTACGCGTTATCCCTTAAGGCTCACCAAGGCGGTGCATGGCGCCAAGGCGGTGCTGACCTGCGGCGGCGCGCCGGTGTTCGTCATGCCCGGCGGCGGCATCACCTTTATGGTGGATGTCGAGCGGGTCAAAGCCGGGGCGTTCACCTGGGTGCCCACCCCGGCCACGGTGGCGCCCATCGAATACACCATGCGGTTAAGCGACTATGAAGAGATGGGAGGCCACCTGGAGGCCGTAAAGCCTTTCAAGGCGCTGGAGCCCATTAATTGGAGCCGGTCCAAGTCCTGAAACCAGACCTGGTCCTGGTGGACTGGGGACCCATGACGCTCACCATCTCGGCCTGGGCGGGGGGCCAGCCGCGTCCGGTGATCGCCGCCCAGGCGGCGCGGGTGGCATTGCGCCTCTTGGCCGTGCTGGCCGATTTTCAAAAATACCTAAAGCGTCCGGTGGCGGAGCTTCCTCTGGAGCGCCCCGCGCCTGCGGTGGCGGCGCGGGCCCGCGACGCGGCTGCTGCGCTGGGGCGGGGTCTCACGC
>CAZDRW010000349.1:0-4484 GCA_964507555.1 uncultured Desulfarculaceae bacterium | reverse complement strand
TGCATGAGCTCGCGCAGATGGAAGGCCGCCATATAGGTGGCCATGGTCAGATGATGCTCCAGCCGGATATCGGCCGGCGGCGGCACAAAGCCCACGCGCTCCATGGAATTTGCGATGAGAACCCGGGTGGGTTGGTATATCTGGAAGGGGCTGGCCGAGCGGTCGGCGTCGCCCAGCACGTTGGCGTACCAGGTTTCCTGATGGGCGATGGCCATGAGGAATGTCACCGGCACCGCGAAACGCTTGGCCGCGCAATACATGTCAAAAGCCAGGTGCTTGGCGTAGCGGTCCAGGTCTCCGGAATAGGTCATTTCCCGCTGGCGCAGGAATATGTTGAGCTTGTCTTTGATGTAGGGGGTCATGCGGTCCAGGAATTCGCTAATCTTCATGGCCTCGATGGCGCCCACCGGCTGAACCTTGCCCAGGTAGGCTTGCGGCGGCGTCCAAGCTTTTTCTAGCTGCTTGGTGGCATGCTCGTTGGCCGCGCAGGCGCCCAAAGCCTCTTCCGGACTTAACCCCAGGGTCCTGTATTCACGGTAGAGCCGATCCAGGAAAAGCCCTTGGGCCTTTTCGGCGGCGGGCTTGACCGCGGCCAGGGCTTTGGCCGACGGCGGAAGGCCTCTTTGGGCCAGCTCCCGGAAAATCAAAGGATGGCGGCTGGCCAGGGCGCGGGCGGTTTCGGCCAGTTCGGTCAACTCCCTTGCCTCCACCGCCGAGCGGCCAGTGTAGATGGCGCGGGCGCTGGTGATGAGCACCCGGGGCGAAAGCCCTGCCTTTTTAGCCAGGTTGGCTACCTGGGTCTTAACCTCTTCGGATAGGGGCTGCCGGGTGGGCTGCAGGGGCAGAAGGTTGACCTCCAGCCCTGCCCGACCCAGCGGCTGCGGTACCTTGACCACCCTGGCAGGCAGATTGATCAACGGCTCCGGGGCCAGGCGCTGGCTGACCTGCTCCAACACCGGCCGCGGCGCGGTCAAAGGCGCATCCGAGCGGGTGGCGGTGGTGGGCGTGCTGGGCGCGGCAAAGGTCAGCCCAGTGGCCAGGGCAGCAATGGCGGCCCAATGCCCCACGGTGCTGCGCCCCAGATCCATCAAGCGGCGGCGCACCGAGGCCAAACGGTCCAAGGTGCGGTCCACCTGCTCCGAGTTGAGTGGCGTGAGCCGCACCCCGATCGGCTGCATCGGCTTTTCAGCGGCCAGATCGGTCAGGGTGACCATTTGGGCGATACGGCCCAACTGGTCCTGCAGGGTGCTGGCCTCGGCGTGCAGGCGGTCAACTTCGGCTCGCAGCTCGGCGACTTCCTCCTGATGGGATAGGCCGGAAAGGGTCAGGGCGGCGGCCAGGTCTTGGGCCATGGCTGCCCAACGGCCCGCCTCGCTTTGGGTGGCGGCGACCTCCACCGCCACCGCCTTGCCTTCCAGAAGGTCCAAGGCCTGACGAGCGCGGGCCGCCTTTTCGATGGCCAGGGCCTTGCTGATCTCGTCGCGTTCGGCGTTGGCCTCGTGCATGAGGCTTTTGGCCTCGGCCAGCTCGAAGCGGGCCTGCTCCAATTCAGACCGGGTGCGCTCCAAGACCCACTGCTGATGCTCGGCCTCGCGGCGCCAGGCGTCCATATCGCTAAGGGTCGCTCGCGCCTTTTGCAGGAGACGGTGGCGCTCCAGGCTCTTGACTTTGAGAGCGCCGGCCAAGCGCTGGCTATGATTCAATTGGCTGGCCAGGCGGCTGGAAAGGACTTCGCTGGCTTCCAAGCGCTCGGCCAATTCATAGGCCCAGGCTTGGTCGCGGCGGGTTACCGCAAGCTCATTTTCCTGCTCACGGATAAGGACACGCTGGTTGATGGCCTTTTGCCGCAGCGCGCGCAGGCGTTCCATGCTGGTTCGGCCGCGCTCTTTTTCGCTCTGGTATCCGCGCCGGAGCGCGGCCAGGTGCTGGGCCGACCGCCCGCGGGCTGTGACCAGGCGCTGGCGCTCGGCGGCCATAAGCTTTAAGCTGCCGGACAGTCTGGCCACCAAGCCTTCCAGCGGCGCCCGCACCGCCTGCAGCACCGGTTCTGATAAGAGCTCCTGCCAACCGGCCGCCGATACGGCCAGGGCGTTCAAGCGTCTGGCCTGCACCTGCCGGCCCGAGAGCCTGCGCAGGCTGTTGGAGAAGCGCTTTAGGGCCAACGGCGGGCTGGAAAGCTTGCCGGCGGCCGGTGCCGGAATTCGCGCGCCGAGTTGGGCGGCGCTGGCTTTAAGCTCTGAGGCTGCTTCCTGGTGCCAGGCGGCCTGCTCCACTACTCCGGCCAAGGCAGGCAACAATTCCCAAGGCTTCACGCTGGCCAGAAGCTCTACCACCGGGGATACGTTTTCCAGCAATGCCCGGCGGCGCTCCTGATGGGCCTGGGCGATAAGCGGCAGTTCGGCGGCCAGCGCCTGGGCCTGGGAGACCGCGGCGCGCTCCGCCTTGCCTGCTTCGCGCCAGGCTTCCTGAAAAGCTTTGCCGCGTTCTATGCCGGTCGCCAAACCCTCGCGCAAACCGTCCAGGTTCTCCTGCGCCCTCTGGGCTTCGTCTTGCAGCTGGCTTATCCTGGCCAACAAGGTAGAGAGGCCGGCCGCGGCCTCGGCCCTGGCCTGGGGGGCGGCGGTGTCGGAATTGGTCAGCGCCAACAAAAGTGGAGGCAGCTCGGACTCCAAGCGGTCTATTTCGCGGTTTACCTCGCGCAGGCGGGAAAGCGCTTCCCCCACCCGGCCCGACCGAAGCGCCAATAAACGCTCGAGACGGCCCATGGAGGCTTCCAGCCTGCGGCAGCGCGATCCCTCCTGGGCGGCCCGGGCTAAAGACTCCTCCACGGCTTCGGCAGAGGGGGTTTGACTCATGGCGCTGGCCGGAGCCAGGGCATCGGTCAAAAGAGTCGCGGCGGCGTTCAGCATGCGGGAATGCACCAAGCGCAAAGACAGCGCCTTGAGCACCCGCCGGTCAATCAAGGAAAGTTCGACTTTTAATTCGGCTACAGAGGCTTCGGCGGCGTCGAGACGGCGCTCCTTGGCGGCCAATTCAGCCTCGGAGCTCTGGACGGCGCGTTCCACCGCCTTGGCTTGATTAAGAGCGCGGGCGGCGCGTTCCTGCAAAAGCTTGGCGCTTTGCTCCTGCTCCCGCGCGTTAGCCATTTGGGATTTGAACCGGACGCGCAGGGTTTGCCGGCGGTGGCCGGCCTCCTCCAACTGGGTCGGGCTGATCCGGCGGCCAGCGGGGTCCACGAATTTGTTCAAGCCCTGGGGCCTGAGCGATTGCAGCCAGGCCGTCAGCAGTTTAACCTGACTGGCGGTGGTTTCGGCTTTTTGCCGCTGCAAAGAGGCCAGCTCTTGCATGCGGCGGACCTGCTCGGCTGCCTCGCGCGCTCTCTGCTGGGCTGATTCGCTTAGGGAATATGGACGGCGTCTTGCCTCGTTTATCCGCAGGCGCGCCTTTTCAATAAGCCGCCCGCGATGGGCGATCTCGGCGATGACCCTGTCTTTGGCGATACGCTCGCGGCGATGAATTGCATCGAGGTTTTTTTCGGAAAGCCCCGGACCTTGCCAACCAGGCGAGGCTGGCCACAAATCCTCCAGCCATTTCGCCAGAGAACGGCCCCGCATTTGGGATTCCAGAATATCATCGGGCGCAGGCTCCAGCACATGCTCCATATCGCGCAATAAAGCCGAGAGTTTCTCGACCAGCGCCTGGAGTTCGTTTATGCTGTAGGAAGTTTGCTGCATTAAATAGCCTGGTGCCCCTCTTAATGGCAAAGGATACTAGATCATGTCAATTATAGGAAACATTGTCAACATAATCAAATGTATGTGCATTCTTATCATTCTGCTGGCTTTGGCGCCAGCCGCAAGCGCCCAGGAACCCTATATGGTTAAACCTGTGCAAAACCCGGACCAAGTTCGGCCTCTGCCCGCCTCGGCCTGGCCCCCGGCGGAATCCAACCAAAGCGATCTGCTGTTAAAGTTGGCCTATCTGCGTGGTGTGCTGGACGCCTTGCAATACGCAGAGGTCGCTCCTAAAACGATCGGCAAGGTGTTGAAAGATCTTGAGGGAATGGATTTGCACCAAATAGCCGCGGCCATTGACCGTTATTATCTGGCCGATCCCCGGCGCCGTTCCATGCCCCCGGCCTCGGTGCTTTTCAGGGTGCTGCCGCGGGAGCGGGGCCAAGTGGAGCCATCGGCTTTTCCCAGGACCAGCCAGCCGGGGAGCCCGGGAAAAAAGCCCGAGGCAAAGCCATAAGCGGTCAAAAATATTGCGGCCTGTGCGGGGAATGGCGTCATAATCCCGGCGGTCGCCAAAATCGCCTAAGAGCGGCGAGCGGTTTTCAGATGAGTTCCAGCACCGCGCCCAAGGAGGGGGCAGCCTGCTCCAGGTCTTGGGCCAGAGCAAAGGCCTCATCAAGCGAAAACCAGCGGCCTTCTGCTATCTCGGTTGGATTCGGCCGGGGTTCCTGGTTGGTGACCGCCCGGAAA
>CAZDRW010000348.1:0-4485 GCA_964507555.1 uncultured Desulfarculaceae bacterium | reverse complement strand
CCGCCCGATTTCGGGGTCAAGCCGCGCCAGGAGCTCATCAACGCGCCCCAGGAGGTGCCGGCCGGCGACAAGCAGCCCTCCCCGGGGCAGCCGCTTAATGACAACGAGTTCAAGGAGTTCGTGGAGGCCACCGCCCTGGAAATCGCCCGCCGCTTGGGCCTGGAGAAGCGCTGATGAGCATCTGGGAACAGGCCGACCTGGGCGACGACGGCTACTGCTTCGCCTGCGGCAAGAACAACCCCCACGGCCTGGGCATGCAGGTGGAATACGGGGATGCGGACCAATCCGCGTCCTGCCGCCTGAGCCTGGCCCGCCGTTTTCAGGGCTGGAGCGGCATCGCCCACGGCGGGGTGGTGTCTACCCTCATGGACGAGATAATGGCGCATGCGGTGATTCGTCATGTAGGGCAAGGGCTTACCACCGACATGCAGACGCGCTACAAGGCGCCGGTGCCTTTGGATCAGGAGATCACGGTGCGCGGCTGGGTGGCCCAAGCCAACCGCCGCCTGGCCACCACCCAGGCCGAGGTGCGTTTGGCCGACGACGGCAAGCTCCTGGCCGAGGCCGAGGCACGTTTTATTTTGCGGACAAAGTAGGACATGTCCCGCGCCGGCTTCGGCAAAGCCGCAGCCCACGTCCTCATCACCGTGGGCAAGCCCAAGTCTTCCTATGTCGCCGAAGGGCTGCTTGACTATGCGGGACGCTTGAAGCCCTACGGCGGCTGCGAGCTCAATCACCTAAAGGCTGAGCGCGCGGCCAAGGGAAAATCCGCGGCCGCACTCATGGCGGCGGAGGCCGAGCGCATCCTGGCGGCTGTCGAATCGCGTGCGGTGCTTTGGGCCCTGGACCGCAAGGGCGTGGCCTGGTCTTCCCCAAAATGGGCCGATCAATTGCAAGCGGTGCGCGAAAGCGGCCTGCCGCGCCTGTGCCTGGCGATCGGCGGGGCCGAAGGTTTGGCAGAAAGTGTTCTGCAGCGCGCGCAGGCCAGGATATCCTTGGGCCCGGCCACCCTGTCCCACGAACTGGCGGCGTTGGTCTGCTTGGAGCAGCTCTACCGAGCCCATACCATCCTGGCAGGCACTCCGTATCATAGAGGCTAAGTTTTGTAGTCGGGTTCTACTGAAAACCACGGTGCCCATATGCCCATTAGTAAATTTATAAGCCAATCTGAAGCCGCCTCCGGCAAAGCCGCCCCTTTCGCATCGCAGATGGGGCAAGCGTTCGTCTTTGCGGCGCTGGCCTTGGCCGCTACGCTCATGGTTCTAGCGAACCTGGGGTTTCTCTTGGGCCAGCCCATCGGCGCGGCCCATCTGCCCTTGGGCCTGGGCCTCAGCCTGGCCGCGCTTTATTGGCGCTGCCACGCCGTCATTGCCCCGCAGGCTCCGCTCAAGCCGGCCTTAGGCGCCTTCGGCCTGGTGCTGGCAGTTCTCGTCATGGGAATTTACCTGGCTGGACGCTTTTACGACATGTCCTACGACGGCCAGTGCTACCACCAGTCCGCCATCCTCTCACTGCATGACGGCTGGAATCCCCTGTGGGAGCCCTATCTCCCCGGGCACGGCTACCCCGTCCAGAACTACCCCAAGGCCTCCTGGTACTTAGCCGCCAGCGTGCAGGCTCTGCTCGGCTCAGTGGAACTGGGCAAGGCTTTCAACTACCTGTTCCCCGCCGCTACGGCGGTGGCGCTGTTCCAGTTCCTGGGGCGCTTGGGAAACGCGCCTTTTTTGAGGCGGGTTCTAGTTAGCCTCATCGGTGCGGCTACCCCTACCGTACTCTGCCAGCTGAACACCTTTTATTTGGACGGAAATCTGGTATCCCTTCTGACCCTGGTCCTTGTCTTCTGCCTTGAGTATTACCTCTTTGCCGACAAGTCGCAGCTCGCTTTAATACTCCTGAGCTCCCTCTTGCTGATTAACTATAAGTACACCGGTTTGGTTTACCTGGGTGTTTTCCAGATTGCCTTCTGGCTAGCCTTGCTTTGGCAAAAGCGCCCCCTACACTGGGCCTATTTCCGCTACTGCGCGTCGGGCGCGCTCCTGGGCGCCCTGGTCCTCGGCTACAACCCCTACGTGCTGAACACCATCTATTTCGGCAGTCCGGTGCACCCCATGCCGGGCGAAAACGTGGCCCGCTTCCAAGCCCCACCAGATTTCATAGCCAAGAACCGGGTGGAGAAGCTGGTCTGGTCGCTGTTTGCCCGGACCAGCGCTGATATGAAAAGCATGCCCGTCATCAAGGTGCCATTTACGGTGAGTGCCTACGAGTTTGAGCACCTGGGCACCGCCAGCGTGCGCTATGGCGGCATGGGACCCTTGTACGGTGGGGTCCTTATCCTCTTGCCTTTAGCCGCCTTCCTGGCCTGGCGCGGGGCACGGCCCTGGGCCAAAGCAGGGCTGGCATTGACTGGACTTATCCTGACTTCGGCGCTGACCATCCCCGAAACCTGGTTCAGCCGCTTTGTGCCGCAGATTTGGCTTTTTGCTTTGATCTGGCTGGTTATCCTGTGGTGGGGCGTCAAAGGACGAGGCCGCAAACTGGCCCAGGTGCTCGCCCTTTTAATCGGCCTGGCGCTCGTTGCGGATCAGGCGATCGTGTTGGCCGGCAACTATGTCGAGTGGGAAGAAGTAAACCAGGTATTCGACAGGCAGGTCAAGGAACTCAAACAGGCTTCGCGAGAAAACAAGGTCACGGTCAAGGGCGGATGGAACGCCGTAAAGAACCGCCTGGATTCAACCGGCCTAGAGTTCGAGTGGGTGAGCGAACTCACCTGCCGAGATCCCCAGCGCATCGCTGGCACCCACTCCACCCACTGGTATTGCCTGGAGCCGCTATCGCCCGGCCGCTAAAAGTCACCTCAATGATGAGGGAGGTGATCCGGCTCAGCCGATAAGCTTAAGGGCATGCATGAAAACCTCGATATCGCCGTCGTCGGTGCGGACCTTCCGCAGGGTGCCGCGCTTTTTAAACGAGCCATCCAGCATATCGAAGAAGCTTATCTTGAATGGCCGTTCCTGATGGCTGATGATGGCGGTGCCGCCTGGGACCAAAAGTCTACGTAGCAGGGCGACCAGGTGCGGGTATAGATTGCGGTGATACAGTATCTCAGCACCCAGTATGGTGTGATAGCGCCCCAGGTCCAAAGAGGGCGCAATCCAGTCCAAGGCGCATACCGTAACCTTGTCTTCGAGATGGTTCATCTCCACCGCGGCCCTGGCGAACTCCAGGGCGTCTGGATGGATGTCGCTGAGCACCACATGGCGTCCGTGCAGCGCTGCGGCCAGACCTGGCAGTCCCATGCCCGCGCCCAACTCCAGAATGGGCTCGCGGGGGTCGGCTCTGGGTGCGGGCTTCAGCCCGGAGGCCAGACCTGCCAAGACCAAGGCGGCAGGCCAGAGCTTGGTCCAGTATGGCAGTTCCTGCGCCTCGCCATCACCCTTTTCCAAGCTGCTCTGGATATAGGCCAGAGGGTCGGCAAATTCGGGGATGAGAAGCGTCTTCCCCGCCACATCAGCCTGACCGGTAACAAGCTCGAAGCGGCTTTGCAGGCGTTTCAAGGCCCCCGGGCTGCCGGGCGCGTTGTCGTTACCATCCATAAGTGGGATCGACAGGTTCGCTGAGGTGTCTATCCTGCCAGAGGCATGGTTATTATGATTTATGGCAACCATGGTATTGCTAGGCATTAAGCCGGAAAAAGGCCGGCCAACTTTTAGGCCCGGCTTCAACTCACCAATTTTGTCTAGTTTATGTCGATCCGGTCTTTAGGGCCAAGGTCATTCGCCGAAATCAGCTCCGCACCAGGGGCAATACTTGAAACCGAAATCGTGGATGGTCTCATTGCAGGCCGAGCAGCGGGTCACCATCTCGTTGGCGCAGAAGGGGCAATAAACGAAGGTTGAACACTTGTCACGCACCTCGACGGGCAGAGCGTGCCACTGGTCCGAGCACATTTCCTCCTGGCAAACTTTTTCCTTATGCGCGTTATCAGCCACGGTGTGTCCTCTTTTGTCCTGTTTTATTTAATCAAGCGCCGCGCCTAAGCGAGCGCCTCCTGAATAATAATACCGGCCATGGTGCGATAAAGCCAGGCCCCGGCGCGCGGGACGCTAATACCCCGGTTCCTCCTGGGGCATGGCCTGGGCCAGCTGCCTCAAGAGCTCGATGGATTCCAGGGCGTCCTTCTCATCCACCACGTGCAAAGCAAAGCCGGCGTGGGCGATGATGTAGTCGCCCAGTTTAAGATCCGGCACCAGCATGGTGCTTACCATGCGGCTCACGCCCTCCACCTCCACTTTGGCCATTTGGCCTTCCATTTCAACTACTTTAGCCGGTACTGCTAAGCACATCGCGCACCTTTTCCGGCTCCGCCTTGGGGATAGCCTCCACACCCAGCTTGGCAAGTTCCGCGATAACCAGCTCCAACAAAGCCGGCAAGGCCTTTTTCACCTTGGGCGTCAGATCGGTTCCCCAGTCAAAGATGTTTTCATA
>CAZDRW010000347.1:0-4486 GCA_964507555.1 uncultured Desulfarculaceae bacterium | reverse complement strand
CTGGTCAAGGCTTTGCGCGGGACGGCCGAAAACGATAGTGGCCAGGATGTCGGCTTGGCTCATGGGCGGCTCCGAGCTAATCTGGACATGCGGATCATTGGCATCTCCGGTCACCGAAATTTGAGCCAACAGCTTACCCGCTTGCAAGGAAACCACCGCGTCCAAGATAGGATTGGGTTCATCCCTTCCGGCGAAATCCAGCTTGCCGCGGCGGATGTCGAATCTCTTACCCAAAAGCAGTACCAAGCCGCGCCTTACCGTGATGACGCCATGGTAGGTGAACGGTCCCATGGGCTCTTTTTTGAGCCTCATGGCGCCCACCGCCTCCAACCAACCATCATCCAAGGCCACCCGGAGACCCTTGGCCAGGTCGGCTTCCAAATCAACGCTTGCCCGCCCCAGGAATCCCTCGGGAACCCATTTAAGAGAACTGGGTTGGCGCTCAAGGGGTGGCGGTTTTTGGCCGGACTTCATTACCACCACCTCCTCCTCCAAATCGCTGGGCGGGCTCATGCCAATCTGCACCTTCAGCGCGGTGGGCTTCACAATGCCGGTGATTATGGGTTTCTGCCAAGTGCCTTCCCCCTTTAGCTCGGCATTGAACCGGCTATGGCCCAAAGCACCCAAAGAAAGGTCGAACTTATCGGCCTTCATATTCAAAGCCAAGCGTCCGCCCGGCGTGCCGGGAAGGTCAAACCAGCCTAAGAACTGCATGTCGCCGCCGCTTTGCACGTGTGCGTGCTGCACCTTAACCCGGCGGCCTTGCAGCTTAAGTCCCAATTCCACCTTTTCGAATCGCTGCCCGGTGGCGCTGACCGTAAAGGCGGCCTGCTCCAATTGCACCGTTCCACTCAGGTAAGGCTCCTCCAGCCTACCTTTAATGGCAATATGCATGTTCGCCTTGCCGTGGATCTGGGCAAGCCCCGGAACCAGCGGCTCCAGGATGGCCAAGGGGAAATTATCCGAATCGGCTGAGGCCGAAAGGCCAAGCGCGGTGAGATTGGAAACCGGCGGATGCAGGCTAAATTCAATGCCCAAGGATGCCTTCAGGTCCAGGCTGGGCTGGTCGTTGGTCAGGGCCCGCCCGGCCAATTCCAAAACCTGGCCTTTGTATTGGCCCGAGAATTCCACCGAGCTGGGCGGCAGGCCGGGCCACACCAAGCCGCCGAGTCTTCCCTTGAGGCTCATCACCGGCTGGTCCAGGCTGCCCGATAGCTCGGCATCGGCATCCAGCACCGCCTTGGCGGGCAAGGCCTGTTCGGGCAGAAACTGCTTGAGTCTAAGCCCGTTAACCTTGAGCCGGGCTTTTACATTATCCCTTCCCTGCCAGCCGCCGGAGATGCTGAGGCTTTGCCCTTGACTTTCAAGGCTGAGCCCGGTCAAAGCCATGTCTTGTTTACCGATCTCCAGGCTGGCGGTCCCTTGCTGCACCCAGGCGGGCTGGCCCGGCTTTTGAATCCGCATGCGGCGTAGCGTGACCGCCTCGAACATGGCCCGCTCCGCCGGGCTGTCGGCGCTTAAAGAAAGGTCCCAGCCGTCATGGTTGTGCGCCTGCAAATTAAAATCATAGACCGAACGGCCGGCGCTCAACTCCAGACGGACCTTTTGCCAATTCTGCTCGCCGGAGCTAAGCTCATTGGCTTGCAGAACCACCTTGCCCCGCAAAGGAGCCAAGCTGGCGCCTTGGGCCGTGATCTTGGCTTCCTGCAGATAGATGTCAAACCCGGCCAAATCATGCCCGCTGGCCTTCATTTCCCATTTGGGCGAAGGCCAATCCCCCTGCAAGCTGCCGGAGGCTTCCAAGGATCCCCCCAGTTCCGGCGCCGCCAAACCGAGGGATGTCAGGGCCTGGCTGACTTTGACCAGATCGTCGGCGCGCAGGCTGAAGTCCAAGGCAGCTTTCTTCTCATCAACCGACCCTTGGGCCGCGACCTCGCCCCACGCCCCGCTGGCCCGCAGTTTGCTCAGCCACCATGATCCACGGCGCAGGCCGCCCCGGGCGCTGAGGGAATCCAGGGCCACTTCCTTGGCTAGGCGGGAAGAACCCAGTTCCAACACCATATCCAGGTCGTTGACATCGCCCCGCGCCTCCAGCCGGCCGCTGAGGCGGGAGGAGTCCAATACCTGGGGCAGGTCTTCTTTAAGAGCGGATGGCGGGGTAAGGTCCTGGAAGCTTAAGTTGGCCTCCAGGCCCAGGGGGCTCCCATCCCGAGGCAGGCGCATGCTGCCGGTCCCTGCCAAAGAGCCCCAATCCCCGGCGGCAACCAGGTCCCGGACTTTTATAACGCCCGCGGCTAAGTCGGCCCGCAAATCCAGCCGCCGGGTTTGGGTGTCAAACGCAGCCAAGCGCGATAGCGCCAGCTTCAGCGAGGCCTGTTGCTCCGGCTCGCCGGGTTTGCCCTTGGCAGACACTTCGACCCGGCCGCTGGCATTAAGCGGCCAAGAGGAAAGGCCCCATGCCTGGGCGTCGAATTCCTTGAAATTGAGAGTCAGCTTTCCATCCAAAGCTTCCAAGTTCAACAGGCCCGCGCCTTCCACATGGCCGCCGCCCAAATTAAGATCCGCGATGATCCGGCAGTTTTCCGGCTCGCCCTGCAGGCTCAGCTTGAAGTCCAGAGGCTCTTGGGGAGGTTTTGGTCCCGGCCAGGCCAGGGGCAGCTTGGCAATCTCAGCCAAGCTGCCCTGGGCCTGCAGGGTGAAGTCCAGCTTGGACGACCAGTCGACCTCAGCCTGCGCTTGCATGCTGTTTTGGCCGCTGGCTAGGCTTAGCCCCTTGATTTCCAAATGCTGGCCGCGCAGGACCGCCTGGGCGGCAACCTGCACGCGCCCGTCATCTATCGCCAGCAGGGCCTTTGCCAGGTCCAACCTTGCCCGCATGCCCCGCAGGTCAAAACTAAAGCGGCCTTTGGCCTGTATTCCGGCAACTTCCCGTAAAGTTCCCCAGGCGCCGCCGGAGCGGATCAGGCCGTCCTTGATTTCAATCTTGGACACCGAGAGCGCAAGCGGCAGCGGTTGGCCTGTATCGGCCTTGGATTCCATGCTAAGCGGCAAGCTCAGCTCCGGCTGCACCAGGCGCAGGGGACTGACCTTGAGCCGCCCGCCCATGAGCTGCAAAAGATGAACGCCCAGTTCGGCCTCACGCACCTTGAAAAATGTCTGGCCTTTATGGGAAAGGCTCAGGTCCCTAAACCTCAAGGTGGATAGCAGGCTGCCTTCAACCGCGCCAATGTTTAGTTCCAGGCCCGGCCCAGCGGCCAATTCCTCCTTGGCCTTGGCCAAGGCCCAATCGCGCACGCCCTCGGAGCCGGCCAGCACCAACGCCGCCGCAATGGCCGCCACCATAAGCGTCAAGATGATGGCCAAGACCAGCCCGGATATTTTTAGCGCCCGTGAAGCCATCAGAACGCCTGCCCCACCGATAAATAAACTTCGTAACGCGAAAAATGCGGATCGCTGGGAGGATTCAACTGATAGCCAACATCCAACCGCAAGGGCCCTACCGGAGTGTGGTAGCGCAGCCCCGCTCCCACCGTAAAGCGCAAAGATCCGATTTCCGAGCTTAGCGATTCATAGGCGTTGCCGGCATCGGTAAACAGAACGCCGCCCAGTTCGCCCACTAGCGGGAAACGCAGTTCCAGGCTGCCTTCCACAAAAGCCTCGCCTCCCAAGGGCCTGCCGCCTGTATCCAGAGGACCCAGTTTTTGATAAGGGTAGCCGCGCACGCTGTCCGCACCGCCGGGGAAAAACCGACGTACCAAGGGAATGCGTTCGGTGCCGGGCAAAGGATAGGCCAGACCGCCTTTGGCCCTGCTGGCCAAATACCAGTGCTTCCATCCCAGGAGGCCCCGCAAGGGCAGGACATGGCGCAGGTCGGCCACGGGGCGCAAGAATTCTACATCCGAGCCGATCACATCCGACGCCGCCTCAACATGCAATCTGAAAAAGGTGCCCGAGGTCGGATTCAGGACAGAATTCCGCCCGTCATAACTGAAGCCGAAAGGAACCGAAGAAATGTAATGGTCCTTTTTTTCTTCTTCCGGGTTGGGAACGTTGGTCTTGAGTTTCAGGATGTGGTCCTTCTCCGCGTTATAGCCGAAGAAAAAGCGCCATTTGCCGGCCAGCTTATACTCCAATAGGGGTGTAACGAACAGGCGCTGATATTCGTAGGCTTCATTGTCCTCTTGCTGCAAGCCTCCAGAAAGAAGCATGTTGGTTTGCAAATTAAAAACAAAAGGAATCTTCAGGCGGCCAACGATGCCCTGATAGATGGAGCTCAGCTTGCCCTCGATGGTGAAGGTTTCATTCCAACCGAACATGTTGCGGTTCACCTGCAGGATGCGCAGTCTGAGCAGGTCCTCGGTGCCCCAACCAACCCCCAAGCGCACCGAGTGGGCATCGCGTTCGGTGACCTGCAACCTGATGGGCACCTGGTTGTCCCGGGTTTCGTCGTACATGGGTTCCGGGTTCACCGCGGAGAAAAACCCGG
>CAZDRW010000346.1:0-4489 GCA_964507555.1 uncultured Desulfarculaceae bacterium | reverse complement strand
TCTTGCTGGCTCTAATGGCCCATCTACGTGAAAAGCACAATCCTGCAGGCTGGGTTCTGGTTTGTTTGTTTTCAGCCTTGGGGCTATGGACTATACCCGTAATGGCTTTCCCTGTGGCCGTGGCCTGTGCTTGGTGGCTGTTGTCTCCACCGCCCGGCCAAAGATTCCTTTCCTGGCCTCGTGTGAAACCCTTGTTTTTAGCCATGGCCATTGGGGCATTTCTGACCGCTATTCTCTATATACCGGTAGTGCTCGGCTCGGGTTGGGAGATGCTTTGGTCAGCGTCCGGCGCAGCCAACCGGGAATCTATTCACCAGCTAATGGTCAATGCACTGATCGCGCCCTGGGACCTGACAACCCGTTATTGGCCTGGTATTTTGGCCATCGCTTTGGGTGGCTTGGCTTTGCTTGGGTTTTTAGCCCATTGGGTCATCCCACATCGTGGGGCCTGGATAGGTTTTGCCCTTATTGCTGGTTCTTACCTGGTGCTTTTTGTTTTTCGCAGCAACCCATTTGTGAGGGTATGGCTGTTTGCAACACCTGTCATTTTGGGCATCTGCGCGGTGGGGCTAACCTGGCTTCTGCAGCGGCTTGATTTTATTAGCCACTCAAAAATCGCCTTTGGGGCGGCCATCGTCATGCTGATATGCGGGTTAGGCTTTATTACCGCTTTATCGCCAGGAATAAGTACGTCCGAAGAAGGATCCACCCTACGCCATGGTTCTGACATTGCTAAGCGCATTGCCCTGCAATGGCAAAGCGGCGACACGGTGCTTACCGCCTGCCCTGTTGACGAACCGCTAGCCTATCATTTCAAGCGTCAAGGACTGCCGGTAGCGCCGGTTTTCGCGCTTCTTATCGGCGGATTGGAGCATGCCAACCGGATTTGGGTGGTCAGCAAGCATCCTTTCGGACCGTCCTTAAATGACCTCCTTAAATCTGCGGGGTCTCAAGTGAAGGCCTTTGCTCCTCCTGTTGTGATGGAACGCTTCCCGCAAGCCACTCTATTTCTCATGCAGAAAAAGAGATAATCCTAGTCCCAGGTATGTTGAACTAGCGGCCTGAATATTACAGAGTCGCGGTGTGTGGTAATGCAAATGCAGGCCCAGAGCGGGCATTGGCAGAGCTTCGCCAAGTTCATACCGGCGCAGGCCATCCAAAGCCGATCAAACACTGTAAGTCTTCAGGTTTTGGCTAAATGGAGCGTATGCTAAAATGCCAGCCATGAAAAACGCCTTATCCCATAATCACCTGGCTAAACAACTTGTCCTCAAGCTTGCTCTTTTGGGCGCGGCCGTAGTTTGCCTCTGGCTGATGATTAAATCCACCGGCATGCCAGACCGGCCCCAGGGAGGCTTGTTGGCGCTCCATGGCAATGCCGCCGGCTGGCAAAGCTTTGTCTGGCTGTGGGCGCCTTTGGGTTTTGCTCTGGCTACGATCTGCGGCGAGTTGCTGGCCGCCTGGCGTGGCAAAGACAAGGCCAACGCTTGGCGCTGGGACTGGCTCACCTTTATTGCCTTGCCCCTTTTGGGGCTATTGGCCGCCTTGGACCAAAAAGAAACCAACTGGGCCCTGGCCGCCGGTGTTATCTACCTAGCCGCGCTGGCCGTAAAAACCGGACTGGCAGCGCTTGTTATATGGCAGGCCACCGATAGCGCCAAGCCGGACAAGCTGGCCTCCTGGGGCACGGCGTTAGCGGCCTTAGCCTTTTTCGTGGGGATCAGCTTTTGGACTTGCCAGGCGGTGTCCACCGCCGGGGACGAGACGCGCTATATCCTGGAGGCGGAGCATTTGCTGCAGGACTTTGGCCTGCTCAAAGAATATAGTCCCCGGGAGGGTTACTATTGGGGGCGCTGGAGCGAGGCCTTGGCCGAGACCGTGCCCCAGTCGCCTCTCATGAAATGGATTATTGCTCCGGGCGTCTTGCTTGGTGGTCGAATCGGCGCCTTGGCCGTGCTTTCGCTGGCTTCGGCTTTGGCTTTGGGCCTTTTGGTTTCCTTGAGCCGGAAGTTGGGCTTTTCGCGAAAAACTTCCCTGTTGGGGGTCTGGGCTTTGGGCGGCTCGGCCCCCTTGTTGCAAGCCAGCCAGCACCTATACCCTTCGGCGATTGGCGTGCTGGGCGTGGTTTTGGGTTTATGGCTCATCATGCGGCAAAGCTCCAAATGGCCGCTGGAGCTTGGGGCGGCCGTCTTGACCGGCCTCGGCATGGGTGCCGTCAAATACCGGCTGGGCACCGCCGGCCTGGGCTTGATGGGTTCGGCGGCGGCTGAGGCATTGCGCCGTTTGGGCTGCCGTCGCCTGCTGGCTTTGCTCTTAATTGGCCTAGGCGCGGTGATCGGCACAGCCCTGCTTTTAGTGCTGGCCCAAGCGATCCTGGGCTGGGACACGGGCATCTGGCGCCACATCGCTCATTATTGGTGGAATCAAGACCCTCTCTGGGGCTACATGCTGGCCTCGCTCCCTGCCATGTTCATGGATCAGCAATTCGGGCTTTTGTTCTATGCGCCCTGGCTGTCCTTGGGCCTGGTGGGGGTCTTCGCTTTAAATCGCTATTCCAAGCAAGTCCTGTATCACACCCTCTGGCTCAGCTTCTGTATCATCGCGCCGTTGGTGCTATACCGCTGGCTGCAATGGGATGGCGGTTTTACGCCACCAGGCCGTTTTCTGGCGACCATGCTGCCTTTACTGGCTATTTGGGCCCTACCCATCCTGGAGCGGCCCGCGGGCAAGCTTTGGCGCACCTTTTACACCTCGCTGCTTATCATTTCCTGGTTTATCAGCCTCGTCCTGGCTCTCATTCCCCAATGGCGCTATCACCGCATGACCGGCCTCAACAACATCCTGGTTTGGCTGAGCGACCTTCTTCATTCTCCCCTGCACCGGATGGTCCCCAGTTTTAGCGACTATTACCTGCCGGGCATGATCTTGGCCATCCCCTGGTTGGCCATCCTTGCCGGCGCCGGTCTTTGGTGGTGGTTAGCGTCTAAGAAAAGGCCGGGCGAGGGGATGGCGCTTAGTCCGGCCGATTGGCTGCGCGGGCTGGCCTTTAGTTTGGCCGCCCTTATATTGATGGCGGCGCTGGCCAGGATCACCCCCACGGTCTGCCTGGAGGCAGAGACCATGCACTACGCTGGCAACGCCGGCCTGCATGGGGCTTATTTCAACCAACCCAAGCTCTTGTTGCTTAACCGGCCCGGCGCGGGAGGCGCGGCCCAGGTGGTTTGGCCGGGCGGCAGCCGGGTGGTGGAATTACAGGGCTACGCTGTTGTTATCAGCAATAACCCCCAATATAAACCCGTAAAGGCCATGGTTTCCTTGGAGGGGGGCGGCCAGGCGGAAGTGGTTTTTAGGCCCAAGGACAATTGGCCCCAGCCCCACCTGGTCAAGTTAACGGCTCCGCGGGGCTGGCGCAGATTGGAGATAGTCTATGTTGCGGGGACAAACCAACTTGCTCTGGACCGTTTTGTGATTCACTGATTCCTCATGTTATTTCCCCAATATCCTGCGCGCCGCTTAACAATTAAACCTCCCTTGCGCTTCCGCGGGCCGATTGACGGCCGCCGCTCGACAACGTAATAATTAAGAACAGATATAACCCAGCCCGGGGAGAGTTGTATTGCAGGGATTAAAAAAGTATTGGGCGGCGGCGCTTGTTATAGCGGTCCTGCTATTTTGCACTTCTTCTACGGCCCAGGAGACGGGGGAAAAGGCACCGCCTGAAGCTGGGGACCGTTCGGCTCCCGGCGCCCCTGCCGAGTCTTATTTGGAGCGCCAGAGAAAGCAGGACCTGCTGGCCCCCTATCAACCAGGCCAAATCCCGGGCCTGCCGGGCTATGGCTCTGATCTGGGCGGCGTGCCTCCGCGCTCCGGGTCGGCGGCGGGCCCCGGTAAACCCAAGCCCCTGCCTTCGCTCTTGGATCCTTGGGAACGACGCAAAAAACGCCTGCCCACCGAGTTAGAGGGCCCAGCGCCCGGCAGTTCCTCCTCAAACACCACGAGCCCCGATTTGGCCACCTCCCGCCTGAGCCGGGAAGGCGTCTACAGGGTGAGTTACTCGGGAGACAAGCCCAACTCCTATGGCGTGCCCTTCAACTGGCAGGTGAGGATCACCGACAGCAACGGGCTTCCCATCAAGGGCGCCAACCTAAGCCTGCGCCTAAGCATGCCCGCCAGCGGGCATTCGCCGGTCATAACCGGCATTGCGGTTAGGGAAGTGGGAGGCGGGTTATACAAAATAAACGGAATCCGCCTAGACCGCGCCGGTTTGTGGCGCGCGGCGCTGGAGGTGCACGGCAGAGGTTATGGCGACATGACGTTTTTCAATCTGATGGTGCCCTAGCCAGAAGATCATCGCCAAACCAAGCCCGGCTTAAAGCACTACCAAAAGCTTGCAGCCCGTTGAGCAGTTCATAGCCAGTTGCTTTGGGACCGCCCCGCGCCGCTTCCGCAGCCAGGCGCTACCCGGTCCTTAATGTCCCGGGCCTTTTAG
>CAZDRW010000345.1:1430-4501 GCA_964507555.1 uncultured Desulfarculaceae bacterium | reverse complement strand
CTGTGTTCCAGGCGCAGCAGCAGGTTCTCCAAAACACCGCCTCCAGCAAATACCCTAGAGCGGAATAGACATATGGCTGTATAATTTATTGAAGTAAGGCTAATTTCACAGATGGAAACAGGTGCGAACCAAGGAGGCAATGTTGCGAGGCTTTGGCTCAACAAGCCCGCAAGCAAAGCGGGTTCACTAACTATTTGACATAAAGCAGCCAGTAGGCCCGCTATTCATTGCCAGCCGTTTCTGCCCGCCCCGGTCGCACCAGTGGCCATATATCAACGTGAGGATGGGGGGCCATCCGTTGAAGAACCAATGCGGGCGAAAATCAGCACAAACCAGCCTTAGGCCAGAAAAAATCTGCTCCATAGGCCGCACCTTCACCGTCCCACCCGCCCGGCCAGATCTATACCACATACCGAAAGCTCTCCTGGAGCAAGCTATATGACCGAGTCTGGCCCCACAATGTCCAAGAGCATTACTAAGGCCCGTTTGCAATCTTGGCCTCTGCTATTGCTGGTTTTGACCATCGGCATAGGCCTTTCCTTGGCCGCCTTCCGCTTCGGGGTTGGTTGGGAAAGGCAGAAACTCGAACATGCATTCACTACCACCGCCAAACACCTGGAGTTGCGGCTTACCAGAGAGTTGGAAATCAATGCGAATATGGTCCGGTCCCTGCGCGCATATTTTGAAAGCAAACAGGATCAGATAACCCCCAAGGAGTTTCAGGCCTACGCGCGCGGGATTATGAGCCGGCAAAAAGAGATCCAGGCGCTGGAATGGATTCCCAGAGTCACCGCATCCCAGCGGGCAGCCTTTGAGGTTGCGGGCCAGCGGGTGATCGGCCCTGATTTCCAGATAACCGAAAGGTCCGCTGGCGGACAAATGGTTAGAGCGGGTCGGAGAGAGGAGTACTTCCCGGTTTACTATTTGGAGCCGATGGCGGACAACCGCTCCGCGCTGGGCTTTGACCTGGCCTCCGACCCGACCCGGCTGGCCGCCTTGAAACAGGCGGCGGACAGCGGACGGGCTGCAGTGAGCGGACGCATCAAATTGGTCCAGGAAACCGGGCAGGCCTATGGTTTCCTGGTTTTCTGCCCTGTATTTGCCAATGCCGGCGATCCCGCCAACCAAACCAACCGGCCTGACCGCTTGCGTGGATTCGCTTCGGGGGTTTTTCGCATTCCCGAGGTAGTTAGAAAAGTGGACCCCGATTCCCGGGAATCGGGCATCAATGTTTTTGTGTTCGATACCACGAAAGACAAGGCCAATCCCACCTTGCTCTTCGGCCACTGCCCGGACAATCCCAAATTGGCTGAACAGCCCGACGTGGCCTGCGTGTTGAAAGCGGCTGGCACGGATCTCAATTACCAAGCGGATCTCGCCGTGGGCGGCCGTGTTTGGAGTTTGTTGTTGGTTGCCACACCCGGCTATTTGCACGGCCACTTTACCCTCCTGCCGCATATCGTTTTCGCCATAGGACTGTTGGCGACTCTGCTGAGCGTGCTGTTTGTTTTAAAAAACGCTAAAGCCCGCAAAGAGCTTTTAGACAAGAACCAGGCGCTCAACCAGGAGATAATCGAGCGGCGCAAGGCCGAGTCCAACCTTGCCTTTTTCAAGTTCACCCTCTCCAAACTACATGACGCCACTTATTGGACCGACGCAGAAGGCCGCTTTCTCTACGTTAATGATTCTGCCTGTCTTTCCCTGGGCTACACCAGGGACGAGCTTCTAAATATGTCGGTGACGGTTATCGACCCCACGATGACAGCCGAAAAGTGGTCTCGTCATTGGGGGGAGTTGGTAAAGGCCGGCCACATGACCATTGAAAGCCGCCATCGCCGTAAAAACGGCGAGATTTTTCCGGTGGAAATGTCTCTGAACTACATGGACTTCCAGGGAGAGTCCTTTAATTGCGCCATCGCCCGTGAGATAACCGAACGCAAACAGGCTGAAGCGGCATTAAGGGAGAGTGAAAACAAGTTCAGGTCCATTACCGAAAACGCGGCGGACTACATCTTCATCAAGGACCAGGACCGGCGCTATAGCTTCGTCAACCACGCCATGCAAAAACTGCTGGAGTTGCCTGAAGAGGCAATCCTGGGCAAAACCCCCGAAGAGACCTTCGGCCCGGATCAAGGAAGCATCATCAAGGAAATCGATGACAGGGTTTTTGCCGGCGAAACCGTCAACGAAACTAGGGGACTTGTCATAAACGGCAAACTGCTTTTCTTCAATACAATTCAAACCCCGCTGGAGATAAAAGATGGTGAAGTAACCTCTATCATGGGCGTGGTGAGAGATGTTACCGAGTTCAAGCAAACAGAGGATGCGCTAAATTCCAGCCAGGCCCTGCTCAAGAATATCTTCGATGCCAGTCCGGCCCTCATAGCCCTTACCACCGTGGAGGATGGTCGCTACTTGGATGCCAACAACGCCTTTTTTAGCGCCATGGGCTATCCACGCCGGGATGTTATTGGGAAGTCCAGTGTGGATCTAGGCATGTGGAGCGACTCCAAGCAAAAAGACGAGCCGAAAGAGCTTCTGTTGCAAGATGGCTTTCTGCGCGACTATGAAGTCAGTTTCCGCATGAAAAGCGGAGAGGTCAGGGATTTCCTGTGGAACGCGGTGACGATAACCGTTGAGGGAGAGCTTTGCGCGGCCAACGTCCTGATCGATATTTCCGACCGCCTTTTCGCGGAAAGAGCCATCAAGGAAAACGAGGAGGCTCTCAGCAGACAGTTGATTGAGATAGAACACCTGTATCAAACCTCGCCGTTAGGGTTAGCCTTGCTCGACAAAGACCGGCGGTTTGTGCGGATAAACCAAGCCTTGGCGGACCTAAACGGCGCGTCGATCGAGGAGCATATAGGCAGAACCATCCGCCAGGTGACTCCTGCGCTGGCCTCTTTTATGGAGCCGCTTTATAGCAAGGTCATAGAGACGGGTGAGCCGATAACCAACCTGACGATACATGGGTCCGCCTCTTTGGACAAGGCAGATAAAAAGGACTGGTTGATAAACTATTATCCGGTCAAAGACGAAGATGGGTCCATCATGGGGGTGGAAACCCTAGT
>CAZDRW010000345.1:0-1420 GCA_964507555.1 uncultured Desulfarculaceae bacterium | reverse complement strand
AATTACAGAGGCCGAACGTTTCCTGGCCAGGGCCAACGAAGAATTGGAGGAGCGGGTGGCCCAGCGCACCGCCGAGCTTGCCGCGGCCAACAAAGAACTGGAAGCTTTCGCCTACTCGGTATCCCACGACCTGCGCGCCCCCCTGCGGGCGCTGGACGGTTTCAGTCAAGCGTTGCTCGAAGACTATCTGGAGTCGCTGGACCTGGAAGGTCAGGACTACTTGCAACGCATCAGGGCGGCCAGCCAGCGCATGGGGCAATTGATCGATGACATGTTGAAGCTATCCCGGGTAACCCGCGTCGAGTTTGCATGCGAGACGGTCGATTTCAGCCGGATGGCCGTTAAAATCGCCAACCGGTTGAAGATGGAAGATCCCCAAAGGAAAGCGGAGTTCGTCATTCAACCCGGCCTCCAGGTCTTGGGCGATAAGGACCTGCTGAGAATCCTCATGGAAAACCTTTTGGGCAATGCCTGGAAGTTCACTTCAAAAAGGCCCGCGGCCAAAATCGAATTCGGCGCCAGGCAGCAGGCGGACGCCGCGCAGAAAGCTCATAGCCAGGCGCTGGTGTTTTTCATAAAAGACAATGGCGACGGATTCGATCCAACATACATGAACAAGCTCTTTCAGCCCTTCCAACGGCTGCACAGCAGCCAAGAGTTCGCCGGGACCGGCATCGGGTTGGCCACCGTCCAACGAATCGTCAACCGTCATGGCGGCAAGATCTGGGCCGAGTCGCAAGTAGGCTCGGGCGCGACTTTCTTTTTTATTATTGGGAGATAAAGCAATGAGCATTGCAGACAAAGTCATTCTGCTTGTTGAAGACAACTCTGACGATGAGAAGCTTGCTCTTCGCGCATTGGAAAAGAGCAATGTCATAAACGAGGTGATTGTGGTCAGAGACGGTGAAGAAGCTTTTAATTACCTCATAAAACACGACAACATAATTCCAGCCGTGGTTCTTCTGGATTTAAAGCTTCCCAAGATATCAGGCCTGGAGTTGCTGGAACAGATCAGGGGCAATGCGAAAACCAGGCACGTTCCCGTGGTGATCCTTACTTCCTCCAATGAAGAAGAAGACATGTGGCGAAGCTACGAGTTGGGCGCTAACAGCTACGTGCGCAAGCCGGTTGATTTCGAGCAGTTCGCGGAGGCTATCAAGCAGCTTAGCCTTTACTGGCTTTTAATCAACGAGATCCCCTCCAGGAAGGCATAATTGGAACCATGGCACGACAGCTGCGAATATTACTTGTAGAGGATTCTGAGGACGACGCCCTTCTGATCTCCAGGCGCCTGAAGGCGGCGGGTTATGCGCTTGCCACGCGGAGAGTGGACGACCGCGAGTCAATGACCCAAGCCCTAAAGGAGCAGGAATGGGACCTCGTCCTTTGCGATCACTCCATGCCCCAGTGCAATACTAGA
>CAZDRW010000344.1:0-4518 GCA_964507555.1 uncultured Desulfarculaceae bacterium | reverse complement strand
ACCAATTCCGCGTGTCCTGGCGGGACGCCGAGGGCAACTATTGGCCGCTCACCAGACAAAACAAGCTCAAGGAGGACCTAGCCAGCACGCCCACCAGCTTCCCCATGCGCACCCCGCCAGAGTCGCCTGAAAATCTCAGGCTGCTGTTCGGCTCCTGTCAGTACCCCAAGCACGTAACCTGGGACGGCGACCAGGGCATGTCCTTTGTGCGGCTTTTACTTCAGCATTTTTATGACAACCCTGCGCAGCGCCCCCACGCCCAAATTCATCTGGGCGATCAGATCTACGCGGACGATCAATGGAAGGAGCAGCTCTATGTGCCCTGGCCACGCCTTAGCCAGAGGCACCAGGCGCGCCTGGCCACCTACGGCCAGGTGTATGACGCTTTTTGGCGCTTTCCCGAGTGGAGCGAACTCTTGCGCTTGGCCCCGGCGGCCATGATGTGGGACGACCACGACGTGCGCGACGGCTGGGGCGACAATTGGCACGATTTCAGCGGGGGGCATTTCAAGCCCGCGGCCTGGGAGAAATTTCAGGCCGCCCGCCAAGCCTTGGGCCTGTATCAAACCCAGGGCAACCCGCCCACCGAAGCGACGCAGGATTTCCAGTTCACCCTGGACCTGGGGCCGGTGTCTATATTCGTGTTCGATCCCCGCACTTATAGGTGTTATCAGGACCCCTGCGACTATCACCCTTTCGGCCCCGGGCAGATGGAACGCTTTCGCGCTTGGCTTAAGGAGGCGGCGCAAAGGTCGCAGGTGCTCATCGTGGTCACCTCCTCGCCGCCGGTTTTCATAAAGCGCTGGCGCTTGGATCTGGTCTCCAACCGGCTGACCGGCCTCATGCGCTGGATGGAGCGCTTCCTGCACTTGGAAGGCTTTGACGACGATTGGCGCGATCAACTAGGCTGCAGCCTCAATCAAAAGGCCCGCGACGCCATTGTTGGAAGTCTGGCCGAGGTGCTTAATGACCACCCGGAAGGGACGAAGCGGGCAGTACTGGTAGCCGGTGATGTGCACGTTGGAGGATTCTGCCGCATACCGGTGGGCCCGGGCCGAGAGATTCACCAATGGATCGCCTCGCCCACCAGCAACATACCCAACCGCTTTTTATACTGGGCGGCGCACTACGCCCTGCCCCGCCGGCGGGCCGGCAAGGTGGGGGGCCGGCAGCTCTGGGCCAAGAATTTCTGGGCCAAGCCGGTGCGCAACGTGCTCTCTCTCCACCTGCAAGCGCCGCCTGATGAAGGGCAAGCGCCCTTGGTCATAGGCGAGTTGCTGTACGAATCAGGTTTCGGGCTCAAAACGCTCCGCCGCACCCTGGAGTGATGGCGCCGTTTTTGGCTTGGGTTGCAGTTTGCATTTTAGGCTGGCATGCTAAGCCGCCCACATGATCAATCGGTCGGCTCTGCGTTGACCGCTTAACCCGGCAGTCCCCCTTAAAGGGGCGGGAGTTCTCTCTTTGCCAAATTACCTGCCATGGTACAGCCTGGGCCCGGCGGTCGGGCTGGTGGTAAACGGCTGCCTTTGGGCCCTGTGCGTGGCATTTGCGCTGACCTACACCCAATTCAAGGCGCTGCGCAGCCTGTCGGTGTTCTACCTCTCGCTGTTCGTCTATTTTCTGGGATACACATTTTACGGCTACCAGACCTCGCCCCAGGCCATAACCTTTTGGTACGGCACCATGCTGGTGGGCTTGGCCTGGATGCCTTTCACTTGGAGCTGGTTCGCCAGCGACTTGAGAGGCGGCCAGCGGGGATTCATGTTCGTTTACACCCTGACGGCCGGTATTGTCTTCAGCGCAGCCCTGCTCCTGATCCACCACCCGGCCGTACTGGGCCAACCCTTGGAATTTTTAACCAAGGGTGGCGTATTTCGGCCCCAGTCCTGGTTTTTGCGGCCACTGGTTTATTTGCACTGCCTGGTGGCCAATCTGCTGTTCATGATTGTCATGCGCCTGCGCTGGTGGCCCGGACGCAAGCCGCCTTCCTTCGTGCGCCTGATGGTCTGGGGCATAGCGTTTTGGCTTATCGGCGGCATCCACGACGCCTTTTACTCCCTGGGCCTGCCCACCCTCGTGGACTACACGGTGCTGTGGCTCGGTTCGGTCTGGCTGTCCTTGAGCCAGGCCATGGCCGTGGCTTTGTATCTCCGCCAGATAGAAGAAAACATGCGGCAGAGCGAGGAGAAACACCGCAGCATCCTGCAGAGCATGGAAGAAGGCTATTATGAAATGGACCTGGACGGCCATATCGTTTTCTGCAACGACGCCATGTGCCGCATCACAGGCTATGACCGCTCGGCTTTAGTGGGCAGTAACATCCGCACCTTGATGAAAACAGTTGATTCCTCAAAGCTCCACGACACCTTGCAATGGGTTCTGAAAAGCGGCGAACCGGCCTTGGCCACCGAGTTGGAGCTGACCGACAAGGACGGCCAGCCGCGCCATGTGGAACTATCGGTGTCATTGATCAAAGACGTGAGCGGCCAAGCCGGAGGATTCCGCGGCATTGCCCGCGACGTCACCCAACGCAAGCAAGCCAACCTAAAGCTGGTTTCCTATCAGCGGCGCCTGCGCTCCCTGGCCGGAGAACTGGCCCAGGCCGAGGAGAGGGAGCGGCGGCGCATAGCCATCGACCTGCACGACGGCGTGGGCCAATACCTGGCCGCCTGCAAGCTGCGCCTTTCCAGCATGCTGGAACCCAGGCGCCGCCCCGACCCCGAGACCGGCCAGCAGGTCATGAAGCTTTTGGAGCAGGCGATCCAGGACACCCGCTCGCTCACCGCGCGCCTAAGCCCCCGCATCCTGCACGAGCTGGGCCTGGAAGCCGCCCTGGAATGGCTGGCCCAGAACTGCCGGGAGCGCTTTGGCCTGGAATGCTCCTTCGAGCATGACGGCAATAAGCGGCTTCTGGACGACGACCTGCGCACCACCTTGTTCCGGGCCGCCTCCGAGCTTCTCTTGAATACGGCCAAACACGCCCGGGCGCGCCGGGCCTGGATCAATCTGGGGCAAGAGGGCGATCTTTTGAGGCTGGTGGTCGCCGATGACGGTGTCGGCTTTAATTATGCCGAAGCCTTGGAACGCCGCAGCAGCGGTTTGGGCCTTTTTAGCCTGCGCGAGCGCCTGGAGGTGGTCGGCGGGCGCATGGAAGTGGAGTCTCCCCTTGGCGGCGGCACCCAGGCCACCCTTTGGGTTCCCATGATAGATGATCCCAACTTTAAAGGAGAACCGGCGTGACCACCCGCATCCTGTTGGTAGACGATCACCAAATCATGCGCGAGGGCCTCATGAGCCTCATGGCCGGCGAGCCGGACCTGGAGGTGGTGGGCGACGCCAGCGACGGCCGCCAGGCGGTGCAGATGGCCAAAAAGCTGAAGCCCGACCTGGTGGTCATGGATATCTCCATGCCCGGGCTATCCGGCATAGAAGCGACCCGCCAAATACTCGAGGAACTGAGCCGGGTGCGGGTGCTGGCGCTATCCATGCACGCCGATCCGCGTTTCGTAGCCGGAGCCCTGGAGGCCGGCGCCCACGGCTACATGATAAAGGACTGCACCTCCCAGGAGCTCCTGGAGTGCATCCGCACGGTGGCTGAAGGCGGAACCTATCTCAGCCCCCAGGTGGCCGAGGCGATGGTCAGAGGATTCGTCCGCCGTTTGGGAGAGGAAACCGGCACTCCGCCGGCCTCGGTGCTTACTCCAAGGGAAAGGGAAGTGCTGCAGCTTTTAGTCGAAGGCCACACCGTAAAGGCCATCGCCCAACGAATCCACCTGGGCGTCAAGACCGTTGAAACCCACCGCCGCAATATAATGGAAAAACTCGGCTTAAAGAATATGGTCGACCTTATCAAATACGCCATGCGGGAAGGCGTTGTCTCGCTTGATGAATGGCTGTCTTCCTAGATGAGATTTAGAGTTCTGAATCTACTCCTATCCCTTAGAAAAAAACATCCTTTTCCTTAACGGTTGAGCGCCAGACATACTAACACGCCCGCCTCACAATGTTATAGGTTGGAAGCATAAAACATGGCTTCCAGCTGGCGGGCCTGGTTGGGCTCGGCAAAGAAGGCGACGGGGGGCGGGGCCCCTAGGGACGCTAGCTGGGGGCCGAGCTTTTTTTAGCACATTGACAATTAAAGTAAATGCTCCCGCGCATTCCGCTGCCTGATTAACGCTGCGTTGCGGGGTGTTTGGGGGTGAGGCTTTGCAGGGCTTTTCAAGCCGCGGAATTGGACTGTTGGGGTAACGGTGCCAGGTCGGTTGCCTGCGCTCGTAAGTTTGGCTGGAACCTGATCCTCACTCTCACACCATGGTTGCCAGCTAAAGAGAACTCACCATGCAGTTGGTTCTCCACCAGGCTTTTCGCCAAATAAAGCCCCATTCCCACACCTTCGCCGACCACGAAACCCGGCGGCAGGCCTATGCCGTTGTCGGTCACGGTCAGTTCAATCATGCCTCCCGGTTCCTGGCGCACCTCTATCAGCAGCTTGCCGCCGATACCTAAGTTGAATGCGTG
>CAZDRW010000343.1:0-4531 GCA_964507555.1 uncultured Desulfarculaceae bacterium | reverse complement strand
TAAATTATAACAAAATATTATGCACAAGCATCGACTGGTGGGAAGTGCGCAGATTAACCCCATAATGCCATTATTGCAAAGTTACGCTTGCGCAGGCCGCCGAGGCTGGCATCATTATCGCTGGAGAGCTTTAAAAATGGTGCCGCGAATACCATGGCTGCTGTTGATGGCGGTTTTTATGTTTTGCCCAAATGCCTTTGCAGAGACATCCGGCGACCTTGACCCCAACGTCATCCGGAAGGAAATAGAAGGGCTGCGCGCCATTTACACCGACGAGCATCCCGACGTAATCTTATTGCAGCGCAAGTTGGAAAAAGCGGAAGGGCTTGAGTGTCAACAGGAACTGCGGCGAAAAGCTCTCCCCGGTCGTTCTGAACCTCGGCCGATTAACCATGGGGACGTGGGCCTTCCCTCGGCCGCGCAACCCGCCGGTACTGATACTACTCGTTAGGGAGCATGATATGGCCATCATCCAGTTTTCCGTGGTGCCCCTGGGCATAGGTAATACCAGCATTTCGCTCTATGTAGCCCAGGTACATAAAGTTTTGCAGCAAAGCGGCGTCAAACACAGCCTCACTCCCATGGGCACTGTACTGGAAGGCCCGCTGCCTCAGCTGATGGAAGTGATCCAAAAATGCCACGAGGTGCCTTTTGCAAAAGGCGCCCAGCGGGTGATGACGCTAATCAACATCGACGACCGCCGCGACAAACAAGCCACCGCGGCAGGCAAGATGAAAAGCGTGGAGGACAAGCTTTCCTAAGCCCGACCCAAAGGACGGGCAGTGGTAAGACGTCTAAAGCATAGCTCTCAGCGAGGGGACCGAGACGCCATGAGGTTTCATAAGAATTATTTCAGGCGCCTGACCTGGCTGGCGCTGGTGATCTGTTGCGGTTTGCTGCCGGCTTGCGCGGTGAACCCGGTTACCGGCGAGCAAGAAATTGTTCTCATGAGCGAGCAGCAAGAGCTGGCCATGGGTGCGCGCTATTATCCCGAGACCACCCAAATCAACAACGGGCTCGTGCCCCACGACCAGGCGCTACAAACCTATGTCAGCCAGGTGGGGCATAAGCTGGCCAGACAGAGCCACCGGCCGGGCATCCCCTGGGAATTCAACGTGGTCAACTCCGACCAGGTGAACGCCTTCGCCTTGCCCGGCGGAAAGATATCGCTTACCCGAGGCCTGATCGCCAAGATGGACAGCGAGGACGAAATGGCCTCGGTGCTGGCTCACGAGATCGGCCACGTCACCGCCCGGCATTCGGTGGCGCAATACACGCGCGGAGTTTTCATCTCCCTGGCAGTGGCTGGAGCGGGTCTGGCCTTAGCCAACAGCGATTATAAGGAAGCCGGCGCCTTGGCGGCCGGAGTGGCGGGCGGGCTCTTGATGCTCAGCTATTCCCGCGATCAGGAACGCCAGGCCGACGATTTGGGTTATGCGTATATGGTCAAGGCGGGTTATAACCCGGTGGGCCAAGTCAAGACTTTCGAGGTGTTTCAAAAGCTGAACAAAAGCGAACCCAGCTTTATCGCGGCCATGCTCTCCAGCCACCCACTCACCACTGAAAGAATTCAGGCCGCGCATCAGCGGGTGGCTGCCGCTACGCCCGCGGTGCGAAACCGTCCCTTGCAAGCAGCTCGTTTTGAAAAAGCCGTGGCGCAGCAAAAAAAGCGTCAGCCCGCCTATGAGGCCGAGGCCTGGGGCAATGCCCTGGTCAAGAAGAAAAGCTACCCCGCCGCAGTCAGGGAATACCAGCGCGCCTCCCAGCTATATAGCGGCGACGGCGTTTTCCTCGCCAAGCTAGCCCTTGTCCAGTACCAGCAAAAAGAGATGCGCCAAGCCAAACAATCCTCGGCCCGGGGCGCTCAGTTGAGCCCCGGGGTGTATTTCCCCAACTTTGTGGCTGGAGCCATCCACTACCAAATGAAGGATTATGAGCAAGCCTCGAGATTCCTTGGCCGGGCTGACCAGCTCTTGCCCAACCAGTCACGCAACAAACTGCTTTTGGCGGCCAGCTATGAGCACCTGGGCAAACGCCAAGTAGCCGCCCAGTACTACCGGCAGGTGATCAACTTGTCGCCCAAAAGCCAAGAAGCCGGTTCAGCCGCTTACCGTTTACGCCAAATGGGATACAGGAACTAAAGGCGGGCCAAAGTTTTAGAATTAACCTACCACCCACACGCAGCAATCGGTGGCCCGATGCACCACTGTGTTGGACACGCTGCCGAACAAAAACTCCTCGGCCTTGCTTAAGCCCCGGCGGCCCACCACCACGGTGCCGTAGCCGCCCTCACGTTGGGCTTCCATGATAACCTCGCCCACTCCCCGGCTGCCGTCGGCTTCCACCAGTTCGGAGGTCACATTTTCCTGTGCCACGCGAGCTTCCACCAAAAGACGGTGGGCCTCCAAGAGACGCTCCTCCAGGGTTATGCGGCGCTCGATATCGCGGGTTTTCCTATCCTGGGCCAAGGCCGGATCATCCGCGGCTATGGGCACATGCACGGCCAGGAGGCGCACCTTGCAGTTGCTGGAGCCGCCCAAAACGGCGGCCAAATAGCGCACCGCATTGAGACCATGATCGCTGCCGTCCACACCTACCAGCACCCGGTTCCACAGAATCATTCCGCATCCTCCTGCGCTTGGGGCAGAGTCCCCATAGCCAGCCGTAAATCGGCCAGAATTTCTGTAACTCTTTCATAAAAAACTGTCGCCGAGGCGGCAAAATGCATGAGCACCCTGTTTAATTCCTCTGGAATATAGGGATAGATTCTTTTTAAATTGAACACCCGGTTGGGAATTATCAGCGATAGATCGCCGGTGTCCAAATCATTCAACACCTCCGGTCGCTCCCGCTTCAGCTCGGGCAGGGTGGGAATGCCCCTGCCCACAGCATAGCAAAGGACATTGCCCAGCCCGAAGAGGTCCAGTCCGTAAGGGTTCTCGTGAAATTCAAAATTATAGTCAAAATCTATCCAGCGCATCAGCCCGCTGTCCGCGCAATCAAACAGGTGATCCCGCCGGATGTCGCCATGACGCTGGCCTTGCCCGTGCAAATAGCCGATGCCTTCAAAGGCGGGCAGCAACTTTTGCAAAACACGGTGCAGATGTCCCTGGTAATATGCCTGGTGATCTGCAGCCAGGTTTGCCAGGTTACGCTCGAAAGGCCCTCCGTGTACGATATCCAGCACCCGCACTATGTTGCCTTTTAGATCCCGAAGGGTCTGGCCGTGCATGAAATGCGGATGGTCCTTCACCAGCTCCAAGATGCGCGCCTCCTTGGCCGGCGAGCGGTAGCAACGCACCTTGAGCTTGCCGATAGGCAAATCGAACTCTTCGTAAAAAACCAGCTTGATGATTTTGGCTTCGCCGGTTTCCCAATCCACCGCGCGCTTGACCCAATGCTTGGGCTCCTCATCCAGACCGAAGCGCCCCTCATAGGTAACGCCCTTGATGAGAAAGCGGTGGCCTTCCATCTCCACAACATCACCCAGCATGAGATCCATAAACTGGCTGGTGTCGGTAATAAGCCGCACCCGGTCCAGCTTGCGCCCCAACAGCTCCTCAGCCCGCGCTTTGAGTTGGGGTGAATCCTGGTACTCAGCCATGAAACACCGGTACCGAGGGAAATCGCGCGTGGTCTGTGTGCGGAATGAAACGCGCGGCGGAAAAGCGGTTCATCAGCGCCTGGTTAACGTTCAGCTCCAAATAAGTGAGTTTGTCGGCGATGGCCTCCACTTGGGGCCGGATTGCTGGTTCCAAAAGCAGGCGGCGGCAACCGGCCAGAGAGGAGTTGCCCAAAGGGACGAAACGCTCCCGGGGAAGGTCTGGCAGCATGCCCAATGTTATGGCAGTGTCCGGATCGATCACATTACCAAAAGCTCCGGCCACGTAAAAGGCGTCCAAGTCCTCGAACTCCAACCCCACCTCCAGAAGCACCGTGCGCAGGATAGTGTACATGGCCGCCTTGGAGCGCAAGAGGATATCTATCTCCACCTCGTCCACCACGATAGCCTGAGTCGTGTCACTCTGCTCGGCATTTGCCACCACGTATCCCAGCCCCTCTTCGGTCTGAACGATGCGGGGATGAACGTCAACCAGAAACTTGCCGCGCATGTCCATGGCGCGGGAAAGATAGAGCTGGGCCAAGAGTTGCAACAAACCGGAGCCGCACAGACCTTTGGGCTTTGGCGTATGGCCTTCTGCGTCCGGAATTATTTTTAGCTCTGGCTCCAAGGTTCGGGGGTCTATCTTAACCCCTTCAATCGCGCCTGGTTGAGCCAACACCCCCATCTTGGCCACCCCGCTCTCCAAAGCGGGGCCCGCTGCGCCAGCGCAGGCCAAAAGCCAATCCCGGTTGCCCAACACCACCTCGGCGTTGGTGCCCACATCAACCAATATCGCCGTCTTGCTGCGTTGGTGCATGCCGGCGGCAACGATACCCGCCACCAGGTCGCCCCCGAAATAGGAACCCACGTTGGGCAGGCACCAGCCCACCGCATCCCGCGCTAGTTCCAGGCCCAGGTCCCTGGTGT
>CAZDRW010000342.1:0-4532 GCA_964507555.1 uncultured Desulfarculaceae bacterium | reverse complement strand
TTGCAAGGGGTTTTAACAAAAAAAATTCATTAAAAATTAACCCCTGCATGTGGTGGAGCCGTTATTAACACAGCCCCACAGGTGGTGCTCGTTCCGGCGGATAAGCATCGCCATCTCCGCACAAGCTCACAATCGTGGTTCGTAAACCTGCGAAAGAAAAAAACTTTCGCCAAATCAAACCAAAGCTACCGCGGCTTTTAGCCGCTGTGGAGGCTTCAAATAGCGCCTCTAAATACTGACGTTGCCCTTGGCTGACCTAGCCCTAATTAGATAGCGTCCTTATGGTCGGCTTTGATTAGTCGTCATCCCTTGTCTCCCTTTTTCTTGACAGGCCAATTCCAGAACGATAATCTTGGCTGGTCGGCCAACTAATTTTTTTGTTGAGAGACTGCCATGAATGCCCGCAAGGCCTCGGATGACAAAGCCGCCAAAATAGTCCAAGCGGCGCACAAGGTGCTCACCCGCCAGGGTTATGCCCGCACCACCATCAAAGAGGTGGCGACCGCGGCCGGGGTCAGCCGGGGGCTTTTGCACTATTATTTCAAGAACAAGGAAGAGATGCTTTTCATGGTGGTGCGTGAAAGCGTGGCCGCCAGTACGCAGCTCTGCCAAACCATCCTTAAGCAAAGCAACACACGCCAAGAAATCGCGGCCAACATCTGCCAGGCCATGCGCCGGTTCGTGGCAGAGTCGCCCCATTTCATTAGCATCATCTTTGAAAGCTGGTCCTTGGCCCGGCAGAGCCAATCCGCCCGCGACGAACTGGAAAAGGTGTACAACCTGTTTCGCCAGGGCCTGTGCCAAGGACTGGAAGACGCTATTGGGCGCGGCGTTCTGAAGCCGTCCACCTCGGTCATACAGATGGCCACCGTGCTCACCGCCTTCATCGACGGCCTCAGCTTCGAACTTATGGTGGTCAGCGACTTGAGCCAGGACCAGAAATTCTGGCAGACCAGCCAAAAAGTTTTGGAGGCCATGTTGAAGGCCTTTTAGCAAACCAAGAAACGGAATTTTTTATGGATTTATATTGGTTGGCTGTTCAACCTAATTGACTTGTGTAAAGAAAGGTCATATTCCATGTGCGCCAACAAATGCTTTAAATTGTTGGATAAGTTTAGCCTGGGTCAGAAAATCGTACTGAGGTTTTTACTAGCGGCGTTTATCGCGGTGGGGGCCTATGCCATCTTCCTGCACAGCGCCTTTTGGGGTTGGACTTATCTGGGTGTGGCTGTCTTGGGGCAGGCGCTGTTTGTGTTGCCCGCCCTCTGCAGTCATTGCCCCTATCCACACCAGCTCAATGATTGCCTGTTTTTGCCGGCCGGGCTCATGCGCCGCCTGGCCAAATACCGCGGGCCCCAAATTAGCCGTAGCGAAACAGCGCTCCTGGTACTTACTCTTCTGGCCTTGGTGGCAATGCCGCAATATTGGTTAATCAAGCAGACAACCCTCCTCATATTGTTCTGGGCCCTGCTTTTACCTTTTGTGGCCTATTTTCCTTTCCACCTTTGCAAGCATTGCCGGCACCTAGGCTGCCCCTCTAACCGGGTTAAACAACAGCCTTGCCAGGATACTGATTCACCATCAGCTGCGGCGCCTAAATAGATAGGTTCCATCGCTGCTGAACACGATATCGTCATGTTGGTTGTAGCCGGTGTAGGCAAGAATCACCAAACCCCGGTCCGTGTGCTTTGTGGGGCGTGCATCTTTCACTTCAACATGCACGCGCAATGAATCGCCCGGGTGCACGGTCTTCACAAAACGCAGGGCGTCGAACCCGGCCACTGCCACCACCTGATCGAACCATCCGGTTTTACGCACCAGCCCCATGGCCAAGGACAACACCAGAGGTCCTGGCGCCAAGCGTTTGCCGTGCCCTGCAGCCTGGGCTCCGGCATCGTTCATAAACATAGCCAAATCCAAACCTGACATTTTAATGAATGAATCTATATCTTCCACGGTAATTGGTTTAGTCGGTGTGGTGATTGTTTTGCCGGGAGTGAATTCCTCAAAATACATAAGGCTATTCCTTGCTCAAAAAGAGCTCTTAAATCTTTCCATTGCCCTGCTTGACTGCTCTATAGCTAACTTGCGCCGATGCTGGTTTGCGATGATTTGCAGTCAAAATATGGCTCGACGGTTGCCCTGGTTGATCACCAAACCATAACCTCGGCAAAGCAAAACAAACAAGGGCGGCTCACGCCGCCCCTGTTACAAAACGCAGTTCGCTTTAAAAATAAATACCACAAGCCATATAGGCGTCCATTCCTGGCACCCTTTCCACATAGGTGCTCTTCAAAGAAGGCGCGCTGGCGCCGGGTTTGGGCCACCAATAGTTCACCCAGCCGGAGCCTTTGCCTTGAGCCACCCGCACAAACTCGTTGAAAAATTGCTTTCCCTTTATGTCCGCCAAGCCGCCAAGGTCTGGTCCTACCAATTTTTCCGGTGTAATGGGATGGGCCAAAAGCGTCAGCTTTTTTAGGTCGCCCACAAAAACATATAGCTCATCGCCCTTGGTTAGCTGCCCCTTTTTATCTGCCGCGGTCCGCACCGTCTTGGCTAGGCCTTGTTTACGGGCCATGGTCACCGCTTTTTTCACCAAGCGCATGGCCTGCTCCCTTTTCCCGTCACCCTCCAAAGCACCGGCCAAATCGGCCACCAATTGGCGCATATCCGTAATGTGAGATTCTATCTCGTGGGAGATGTCGGCCGTTTCAGTCGCCTGCGAAGAGGTCTTATGGGTGGCGCTATTCAGCTCTTCTATGGCTTTGCTGATCTGCTCCAGGCTGGCGCGCTGCTCGCCGGAGGCCTGGGCTATGTCCACCACCAAGCCCGAACCCTCGCCCGCGGCCTTGTTCATTTTGTGGAATTCGTTTTTGGTGCGGTTGACCAACCCCACGCCGGACTCCACCTTGCGAACCGCGTCTTCGATCAGCCCTTGGGTGCTGCCAGCCGCCTCGGCCGCCCTGCCAGCCAAGCTGCGCACCTCCTCGGCCACCACGGCAAAACCCGCCCCCATTTCGCCGGCTCGCGCCGCCTCCACCGCCGCATTCAAGGCCAGCATGTTGGTTTGGAAAGAAATCTCATCAATGGTCTGAATGATTTTTGATATCTTGCTGCTGGATTCGGCAATGTCTTGCATGGCCGTGCTCATCTGCGAAACCGAATCATTGGCCTGCAAGGCCAGCTCCTTGGCCTGTCCCATGAGATCCCGGGCCTGATCCGCATCCTGCGCGTTCTTATTGGTGATTTCCGAAACATGGGAAACACTGCTGGCGGTCTGGGATACGCTGGAAGCTTGCAGGCCCACCACGCCGGCCAGTTCTTGAGAGGAGGTGAAGGCGCGGGTGGAAGCCTGTTCTATTCGGCCCAAAACCTTGTTCAGGGAACCCACGGCACCGCCAAGTTGATTGAAAACCGAACGATGAATCCAGGCAGCCATTGCTAAAATCAACAAGACCCCTATTCCGGCCAGTACGGCGGTGGTAACCAAGCTCCGGCTACCGGCTTCCAGGTAAGCGCTGGCCAGAACTCCCAACAGCACTGCCAAAGTAACCACCACGAAAATAATTAATTTGCTCCGCACACTCATGGTCACCTTCTTTCCTCCCAGCGACGCTAATTGCGTCAAAGGTCCCCCAGGTGGATTCAGCGATAGTGCGCGCAAATCGCGCTTCCGGCGTCAACTGCCACATTATTTTAAACAAGTAATGCACCTCGCCGCAGCCGCAGTCAGAGCAGGAGATGCAAAGAAGAATGGATCAATGATGCGACGGGGGCGCCCGGGCAAGCAGCCGCTATAAAGAGCCAGGCCCGCCGTCCCAGGGGCAGCGAAACCATACTGTCACAAGCCAGGCTGCCAAAGCAAGTCTCAGTCAAGCCAGGCCAACTGATTTTTGCCGTCATGGTAAAGGCTAGGAATTGTGAAATAACCGAACAGGCAGGCAAAGGGCGTCGCTGATTGCGCCGCGCCAGCCTTGGCCGGGGGAGAAAAAGCGCTCAGCACCTTCTGGTAAGGCGGGAGATGGTTGGTCCCCGGACAGGTTAAGGTGCAAGGTTGGCCATGACACCTTTTTACCATTGATATCCACGCGCCACAGGTGCACATCCTCGAACAGCAGCACCGTTATCTGGGGGGATCCCCCCGGCGCATCATACCAAAGGCGCATGCCGGGATGCTTGTTACCGGGCAGGTTGTAGGTGTATTCGGCCAGGGAGAAGCTATCCATGGCCAGGATGTCATCCATGATGGATGCCAGGTTATCGTACTTGTTCAGGTCCAGGATTTTCACATCGGCCGAGGTGGCGCTGATGCCGGCCACGGTTTGGCGGGCCTGGGCCAGCACCTCCAGCGCGGGCCGGGCAAGCTGGTTCAGGCATTTGTTGGCAATGGGCGGGACCTGGCGCTTGGTCAGCCAGTCCGTTAGCTCCTCGCGCCAATTTTGATAGGCAGCGTCATCCATGGTTTTGGCCCATATCAATGGCCCTAATTGAATATTAAGGCTCTGTCCCAATTATAGACCTTGAGACAGAGC
>CAZDRW010000341.1:0-4539 GCA_964507555.1 uncultured Desulfarculaceae bacterium | reverse complement strand
TGCCCGGCGGCACGGGTACGGACATCCACGACGTGACCGCGCAGGTGGCCAGTGCCGTGGCTGACAGCAAGGTGCGCTCCGGGCTGGTCACGGTTCATGTGGCCGGCTCCACCGGAGCAGTCACCACCATTGAATACGAATCCGGAGCCTTGGCCGATTTGCAGGCGCTCCTGGACCGCTTGGCTCCCCAAGGCGCGGACTACGCCCATGAAAAGCGTTGGCACGATGGCAACGGCCATTCCCACCTGCGCGCCGCGCTCCTGGGGCCTTCCTTGACGGTGCCGGTCTGCGAGGGCCGGCCGTTATTGGGCACCTGGCAACAGATCATCGTGCTGGATTTTGACAACAAGCCCAGACAGCGCCGGGTAATGGTGCAAGTGCTGGGGGAGGAAGCTTGAACGTGCCCAATTCAGGCGAACTGCGTCTTAGCTTTGCCGACTCCGAGGCCTTGCGCACCTTGTTGGGGGCCAGGGACGCCCACCTCAAGGTGGTGGCGCAGAACACCGGGGCCAAGGCCCGCAGCCGCGGGGGCGATATCGTACTCACGGGAACCCCCGAGGAAACCCAGTTGGCGGGCCAAGTGCTCTCCCAGCTTTACGAGCTTATCTGCCAGGGCTTTCCCGTCTTTGAAATGGACGTGGAATTCGCGGTGCGCATTTTATCCGCCGACGCCGAGGCGTCCCTGAAAGACGTGTTCCTGGACCAGATATACCTCACCGGCAAAAAGCGCATCATTAGCCCCAAGACGCTAATGCAGAAGGCCTACATGGAGGCCATCCGCAACAACGATATAGTTTTCGGCATCGGACCGGCGGGCACCGGCAAGACCTATCTGGCCATGGCCATGGCGGTGGACGCCATGATAAAAGGCAAGGTGGATCGCATCGTGCTGGCCCGGCCCGCGGTGGAGGCCGGTGAGAAGCTGGGCTTTCTGCCGGGCGATCTGGCCGAGAAGGTGAATCCCTATTTGCGGCCCCTTTACGACGCCCTGCACGACATGATGGATTTTGAAAAGACCCAGCGCCTCATGGGCAAGGGAGTCATCGAGGTGGCGCCCCTGGCCTTTATGCGCGGCCGCACCTTGAACAACTCGTTTGTCATCCTGGATGAGGCCCAGAACGCCACCAACGAACAGATGAAGATGTTTCTCACCCGCTTGGGTTATGATTCCCAGGCGGTGGTGACCGGCGATATCACCCAGGTAGATCTGCCGGGCGGCATCCGCTCCGGCCTGACCGAAGCCCGCCGTATCCTGACCGACATTCCGGGCATCGTGTTTCTGCATTTCAGCGAAGCCGACGTGGTGCGGCATCGCTTGGTGAGAAACATAATTATGGCCTACGACAAGGAAGGAGCCTGACATGCCCCAGGAAGGCCCCGCGATCGTGCGCCCCGCCCCAGAGGCCTCCAAGGCCGGCGGCCTCAGGCAAAGTCTTTTAAGCCTGCACGGCAGGGTGAAGGAGCTTTCCCAGGGGCGCCTGAGCCCGGAATGGGTGGGCATCGGCTTTTTGGCCTTGTTCGTGGCGCTCACCGTTATCCCCCACCCTTGGCGGCTGCAGGCCATGCCCATGGTGGTGGGGCTGGCCCTCTTGGCTGGAGCCCTTCTCTGGGTGGTCCACCGTTTCTGGCTGGATGCCTTGACCCTGGCCGGGGGGCGGGCGGGGCTCAAGCAGATCCTTTTTCTGGCCGCGGTGCTGGCCCTTCTGGTGGCGCTGGCGCGGGGCTATCATCTTTTCGCGGGGGCGGTGGCGGGTGATTGGGCCCCGGCCGGGCCGCTGGCCCTGGCCTTTGGCGCGCCCCTGGCCGCCGGTCCGCTTCTGGTGGCGCTCTTTTTGGGCCCTGCCGCGGGCATGCTCACCGCCTTGTGCCTGGCGGTGATGGCCGGATTCATGTGGTCCGACCCCATGGGCCTGTTTGCCTTTTATTTCATCAGCGGGCTTACCGCCGCTCTGTTCGCCAGGAGCGGCCGTACCCGCCTTTCCTTGATTAAAGCGGGCGTTTTTTCCGCCGGTGCCGGCTTCTTCGTCCTCTTGGGCCTGGCCCTGATGCACGGTTGGATTTTCAGCCTGGAATTCCTGCTGGCCCTGGCCGCGGTGGGCGTGGGCGGGCCCCTGGCCGGCATCCTGGCGGCGGGCGGGGCGCCTTTGGTGGAGATGGCGTTCGGCTACAACACCGATGCCAGCCTCATGGAACTGGCCAGCTTGGACAACCAGGCGCTGCAGGAGCTCATGCTGAAGGCGCCGGGCACCTATCACCACAGCCTGGTGGTGGGCAGCCTGGTGGAGGCCTGCGCCAGGGAAATCGGGGCCAACCATTTGCTGGCCAGGGTGGCGGCGCTTTATCACGACATCGGCAAGATCAAGAAAGCCGACTATTTCGTGGAGAACCAACTGGGCTGCCCCAACCGCCACGAGAAGCTGGCCACCTCCATGAGCGCGCTGATTCTCATCAGCCATGTGAAGGAGGGTGTGGAGATTGCTAAGCGTCATCGCCTGGGTCAGGCCATCATCGATATCATGGCCCAGCACCATGGGACCCGGCTGATCCATTATTTTTATAACAAGGCCCTGGAAGGCCGCCGGGCGGCGGGGCAAAGCGAACCGGACCCGGAGAACTTCCGTTATCCCGGACCTCGTCCCCAGACCCGCGAGGCCGGGCTGGTTATGCTGGCCGACACGGTTGAGGCCGCGGCCCGCAGCCTGGAAAACCCCACCCCCGCGCGCCTGCAAGGTCTGGTGCAGAACCAGATCAACAAGGTGTTCGCCGAGGGGCAGTTGGATGAATGCGAGCTAACGCTAAAGGATCTGCACAAGATAGCCAAAAGCTTCAACACCATCCTGAACGGGATCTTCCACCAGAGAGTGGAATATCCCGAGCCGGCTGACAAGGCGAGAAGGAAGCATGGAGATCCAGATTCAAAATCTCAGCGGGCTGGGGCCGGCCAAGCTGAAAGGGCTGCGGACGAGGCTCAAACGGATCTTAGAAGACTTGGCATGTCCTCCGGAGGCTGAGCTCTCGGTGATGCTGACCGGCGACCCTGAAATCGCCGAGCTAAACCAGCGCTACCTGAACCGCCCGGGCCCCACCAACGTGATAGCCTTCCCCCAGCAGGAAGGGGAGCTGGCCGGGCTCACGCCGGGGCTTTTGGGCGACGTGGTGGTCAGCCTGGACACCGCCCGACGCGAGGCCCGGGAAAACGGCCTAGACCCGGACCAGCACCTGGTGCGGCTTTTGATCCACGGACTTTTGCACTTGTTGGGCCATGACCATGTGCATAATGAGGAAGAGGCCCGGGCCATGGAGGAGCTGACTGAAAAGCTACTCAGGGATTCGGCGGGGCCTATTAAGGAGGAAGCGTAGTGGCCAGGTTATCGGTGAATGTGGACCATGTGGCCACCCTGCGCCAGGCGCGGGGCATTGACGAACCAGACCCGGTTTGGGCCGCAGTGCTGGCGGAAAAGGCCGGGGCCGACGGCATCATCGTGCACTTGCGCGAAGACCGCCGCCACATTCAGGACCGCGATCTCAAGGTCTTGCGCCAGGTGATAAAAGGCAAGCTCAACATGGAGATGGCGGCCACCGAGGAGATGATCGGCATCGCCTCCATGGTGGGGCCCGACCTCTGCACCTTGGTGCCGGAACACCGCCAGGAACTCACCACCGAAGGCGGCCTGGACGTCAAACACAACCTGGAGCACATCAAGGATACCGTGGCCCAGCTCAACGAGGCCAACATCCCGGTGAGCCTTTTCATCGACCCTGAAACCGAGCAGGTGAAAGCGGCCCACATGGCCGGGGCCCAGGTGGTGGAGCTGCACACCGGCACCTACGCCAACGCCCAAACCGAGCGTGATATCCGTAAACAACTGGACGCCATCGATGATGTGGCCCGCTTGGCCGCCAGGCTGAAGATCCGGGTGTCTGCCGGGCATGGGCTTAACCTGCGCAACACGCCCCCCCTCTTAAGGATGCCGGAAATTGAGGAGTACTCCATCGGGCATTCCATCGTGGCCCGGGCGGTATTCGTGGGGTTCGAGCAGGCCGTGACCGAGATGCTTAGCCTGGTGCGCCAAAGCGCTCCGCCCAGGCCGCCCGAGCCGCCCAAACGCAGATTGTAGGAGTCCGTTTTCCGGGCTCCAGCCCGGAGCACAAAAAAAGGCTTGGCCGCGGCCAAGCCTTTTCTAATCTTAGCGCCGGTCAAAGCGCCGGTGAGGGCGCTTCATCAGGAACGCGAGGGCGATACCGCCGGCAGGGCGGCTTGATGGGTTGGCTGCATCTTTACGCGTCCGCTGAGAGTGAGTATATTATCATAGGTCAAGTCCAAGACGGCTTGGTCGGCCCGGACCTTGCTCACCAATTGTCCGTTCCTATACATGTCCATTTCCACGTTGTTTAGGGTTATGGCGTCCAAATCCGGCGGCGTTTCCATGCCGGCCGCCCGGAAGGACCAGGTCGGCTGGCCTGCGTTGCGCACCGTGGCGGCCACCGGGCCGATGTTTTGGCGCAGGGCATATGCCGCGGCCGGCGGCGCCGCGGAAT
>CAZDRW010000340.1:0-4540 GCA_964507555.1 uncultured Desulfarculaceae bacterium | reverse complement strand
TTTCGGTTGGTCAGGGATTCCCATACGTAACCGCGGAACAACTGCTAATTGATTATTACCCTCTATACTTCACGGTGGTTTTCGAGAATGACCGCTACTCCATCACAACTTCCGCGGGAACTTTCGAAAATTGCCTCAAGATCATCATGAATGATATAGACTTCAATTCCATCACCACCGACGTATATTTTCTGGCCAAGGGGATAGGAGTGGTCCGTCAGGTCAGAACCGTCTCCTATGCGGATGGACCTACCAATGTCATCGATAGCTCCACCTGGGATATGATCAGTTACGGAACGGAATGACTTGCGGCGCCGGTCGCCACCTTCGGCAACTGCGGCGGCGCCTCTAATGATGGGCAACCAGGCTTATTTCTATGTTCCGGCAACGCTAAAGAGGAGACCCCCGGAATTAACCTCGCCCACCCGCAACGGGGCCGAGACCTACACCGCCGAGGCGGTCAGCGGCAGGATATACATCGCCATCTTCACCGCTGAATACCTCGATCGGGCTTTGTGGGGAATCGACCCACCGCCGTAACACCGCTCCCAGCAAAGACTTAAACAGGTTTTGAGCCGTATATAAACCTAGTATAGGTTCACAGAGGCTAGCAATCTTAGAAGCCGGGATGCTTGGTTCCGCGAGTTAGCATTCCCAATTACCCGCCCAGTGATCTTTTCAGCTAGAATGGAATATAATAATTCTGGTTGGAATATTTATTAAGCACCCAAGCCCATTGGGAGGGAAAAGTGGATCTGCCGGAATACATAACCAAGGATGAAGTGCGCCGGGTATGTAAGGAACTTGGCATCCGCGATTGGAGCCAATTGCAGGAGGCCAAGGTGCAGGAAAAAGAGGCGCTTGCCGTTATGACCCAGGTGGTGCCCAAAAGCGTGGACATCCCTTTGGCGGATTTTCGCGCCGGCCTTGAGGTGGAATTGGAGCACGGCGTCCGCTTCGCCGATGCCAATGTCACCAACAACCACCCCTTGTTAACCGGTAAAATAGTGCTGGCTCACTTTTACGAGTCGCTGGATTACTATCAACGGCTGGAGGTTGCCGAGTTGGAAGGCGATCTGTTGAAGGCTCTGGCCGCGGGCGACCTGGCAAAAGCTAAAAGCAAATACCAAAAACTCAGCAAGGCCCGCCAGGAACTGGCCCAGGCGGAAGCTCGCATCTTGGGATAAATCTACTGCAAGCTAATCAATGATTATGGGGCGGTGGTATAGCCTCCGGCTCCTTGCCATCCACCTGCGCCAGAAATCTCGAATAAAGTGGACAACTGTGGACAAAAACACCCCAGGAAAAAACCACGCCTTGCCAAAATCAAGCAGAAGACCCTTCCAAGACTTGGACCTGACGGCGCGTTGGTATAAAGTGGGTTGGAAGTTGTCCTTTGCAACGGAGACGAATCCAAGCCCATGACCCCGCCCATCGAAGACCCTCTAGGCTGCCGGCTGGTAGACGGAGTCCCCTGCGACGAGGATGCAGGCCTTGACTCCTTGCGACCCACTTCGCTCGCCGATTTCGTGGGCCAAGAATCCGCCAAAGGCAACTTGAGTGTTTTCATCACTGCGGCCAAACAGCGCAGCGAGGCCCTGGACCATGTGCTGCTGCACGGCCACCCGGGACTGGGCAAGACAACTCTGGCCCACATCCTTGCCACGGAACTGGGAGTGGGCATCACTTTCACCAGTGGACCGGTTTTGGAGCGCAAGGGCGATCTCGCCGCTATCCTAACCAATTTGCAACCACGTGACGTACTCTTTGTGGACGAGATTCATCGCTTGAACCATGTGGTGGAGGAAGCGCTATACCCGGCCATGGAGGACTTTCGCCTGGACCTGGTTATCGGTGAAGGTCCCAGCGCACGGGTGGTCAAGCTTGATTTGGCTCCATTTACACTGGTGGGAGCAACCACACGGGCAGGACTCATCACTACTCCATTACGCGACCGTTTCGGGGTACAAGTGCGGGTCGATTTCTACTCCTCCGAGGAACTGGCCCAAATAGTGCTGCGTTCGGCCAGGATATTGGCCATGGAGATAGATCAAGCCGGAGCCTTGGAAATTGCCGGACGCAGCCGCTCTACGCCCAGAATCGCTAACCGGCTATTAAAACGGGTGCGGGATTTTGCTCAGGTGGAGGCTGACGGCCGGGTGGACGCTCGTTTAGCCGACTATGCTCTGGACCGTTTGGGTGTGGATCAGGCCGGGCTGGACCGATTGGACCGGGAGCTCATTTTCACCATAATCGATAAATTTGATGGCGGCCCCGTGGGTCTTGGCACTTTAGCAGCGGCGGTGGCCGAGGAAGCACATACCATAGAAGAAGTTTATGAACCCTATCTGATTCAACAAGGCTTTTTACAACGCACCAAGGCCGGGCGGGTGGCCACCCGCCGAGGCTATGAACATTTGGGCATAGAACCATCTAGCGGGGCTCAGAAGCGGCTTTTTTAGGCTCCTGTTGTAAATGTATCCTAGCTCTATAAAAAAGATTCTTCCACTCCACCGGGTTGCTGCCGACTTAGCGCTCAGTAACGCCTTGGCTTTTTTAGTGACACATTCGGGCTTGTTAATATTAAAAATTGGCAAAGCGGCCCTCTGGATTGGCGAGTGGAAAACGCCAGAAATTCCAGGGCCGACCGACTGTTTAGGCGATCACAAGACAACTGGATGGACAAAATGGCATTTAGCGCATTAATCAAAGTGTGTTTCGGTGACATCGACAATGCAGGCATCGTATACTATCCCCGCTTTGTCCATTATTTCCACGTTGCTCTCGAGGAGTTTTTCACTGAAGAAATCGGGGTGGAATACGCCCGGGTTATACACAAATACCGTATGGGATTTCCAACTGTTCACCTTGAGGCCGACTTCCGCCGCAGGTTGCGTTTCGGTGATCGCATCGCCCTGGAAGTTTGGGTGCGCGATATTGGCAACACCTCCGTCACTTGGGGATATTTAGGCTACAAAACCGGCGAAAAGGACGCCGTGGTGGTGGAAGGCCACAACATCACGGTTTGCGTTGATATGGACACTTTTAAAAAAAAGGAAATCCCCGATTGGTTGCGCAAGCAGCTTGAAGCTTATCAAAAACGCTGTTCCTGAGGCAAACGGTAATCTCCGCCGCCTAAGACAAGACAGGAGGAAACTGTTGTCTTTTACGCACTGGCTCTACCGCCGTTGCGTTTTTCGTTTTTTCCATCCACTAGTCCCGTGAGTTCTTCCACCAATTCGCGCAACCTTCGCGCTTGCCCTAAAAGCGCCTCGGCGGCAGAAGCAGACTCCTGCGCCCCAGCGGCGCTAATTTGGGTCACCCGGTCTATATCGGCCACGGCCTGAGTGACTGCACCGATACCTTGGTTCTGCTCACCGCTGGCTGCGGCAATTTCTTTTACCAAGTTAGCCACCTTGCAAGAACTTTCCGCAACTCTTTCTACATCTGCCTGAGCTTTAACCACCAGCTCGGCACCCAGGGTGGTGGACTCCTGGTTTGCCCTGATCAGTTCTCCCGTGGCAGCCGAAGCCTGGGCAGCACGACCTGCCAGAGATCGCACTTCATTAGCCACCACCGCAAAACCGGCCCCTGCGTCTCCAGCCCTCTCCGCTTCAACGGCGGCGTTTAACGCCAGCAGATTAGTCTGAAAGGCAACCTCGTCTATTCGGGCCACTATTTGAGCCATCTCTCGGCTAGCGGTTTTTACGCCTTCCGTGGTCGTCGCCATTTCGGTGACTGCGGCAGCCGCCTGCTCAACAGCTTGCCCCGCTTCACTCACCAGCCTATCGGCCTCTTGGCTGCTCTTCAGCATTTCGTTGAGTTAGTGTGGTTATTTGCTCCAAGGTGGCTGCACTGTGCTGCAGAGCCGCAGCTTGCTCTCCCGCCCCCTGCGCCAACTCCACGCTGGCCCCGGATACTTGATCCGCCGCACTTGCGACGCTTCCCGCGCCCTGGTGCAGGTGCGCCACAATTCTATTTACCGGTTTGGTAATGCTCCTAGCCAGGAACCAGCAGACCATTGCTGCAAATAGCAGTACCGTCACTCCCAAAACAGCATTGAGCGCGCCAACTTTTCTTGCTCCGGCAAGGAGATCTTCGGTGTAAGCGCCAGCCACTACGATCCAGCCAGTGGCCTCATCCTGATTAAAGGCAGCTACCTTTTCCGACCCTTGCCATTCATATTCCAGAAGCCCATTTTTCACATTAATCATGCGCTGGCCGAATTCGTGTTTGGCGATTTGTAAATGGCGGAGTAAAAGCGAGGCGGTTGGCTGGCATACTGGGCTGGATAATTCTGGCAGGGGCAAAGCCGGTAACGGATCAGGCTGGTGCCTAACTACAAACCTTGCTGGCTCCGGTTGTCCACTGTTGTCCCGTTTTCTTAAGCTTTATCCGGCGCTGCCTCAGAGCCGGGTAAGCGGCTCATCACTCTTTAATAACTGGCCTTTTTGATAATCATAGCCTTCGTATTTTATTTCCACGCTGGCTTCGGTGACCGGACGGTCAAAGTGGATCTTGGCCTCGATGACTCCTTGCG
>CAZDRW010000339.1:0-4541 GCA_964507555.1 uncultured Desulfarculaceae bacterium | reverse complement strand
TGCAATAAAGCCTTCGCACCTATAGGGAGGAAAACTGATGGCAAAGCCAGAGGAAATGTATCAGTGCCAAACGTCCAACTGCGGCTATATCTACAACCCGGACAAGGGCTGCAAAAAGGGCAAGGTGGATAAGGGCACCTGCTGGACCGACCTGCACGATGAGTACAAGTGCCCGGTTTGCGGGGCCACCAAAAAGATGTTCCGGCCCTTGGCCGGCCCCGGCTCAACCAAAGAATGCTAAGCCGGCTTGACGGGTAACCCAAACGCTTCAGGGAGAGAAACAATGACTCAAGTGCCTGACATAACATGGAAATGCAGTAATTGCGGCTACACCTTCCAGGCGGCGCAACCGCCCGAGAAATGCCCCTCCTGCAAGGAAAAATGCGAATTCCTGGACGCGACCTGCTACACGCCCGACTGCGCGGGTCCGGGCCAGGATCCGCGCATCGGCTAGCCGGTTATCACCATGCAAAAGACAGCCCTGTTTGCCTTTAACGGCGAGATGATGTGTTTTGTGCATGTGCTTTTGAATGCGCTGGACCTGCACGGCTCGGGCCATGAAGTGATGGTGGTGATAGAAGGCTCGGCCACCAAGCTGGCGCCCGAACTGGCCCAGGCGGACAACCCTCTGCACGGTTTATGGAACCGGGTGCTGGAGGCGGGGCTGATTAACGCCGTGTGCCGGGCCTGCTCCCAGAAAATGGGGGTGCTGGCGCAGATCGAGGCCCTGGGCCTGCCCCTGGGCGACGACATGCAGGGCCACCCCGGCATGGCCCGCTATCTGAACGACGGCTACCGCGTAATCACTTTCTAACGCGCCCGCTGGGCCGCTATGAGGAGAGCATGAAAGTATTAGGTATCTACGGCAGCCCGCGCAAAGGCGGCAACAGCGACATCCTGCTGGACGAAGTCCTGAGCGCGGCGGCCGAAGCCGGCGGCGAGGTGGAGCGCGTCTATTGCCGTAAAAAGAAAAAACTCTCCGGCTGCCTGGAATGCGGGGGGTGCGACGAGACCGGGCAGTGCGTGGTCCAGGACGACATGCAGGATATTTATCCGCTCCTGGCGGCGGCCGACGCCATCGTGCTTTCCGCGCCCATCTTTTTCTACAACATGCCGGCCCAGGCCAAGGCCTTGGTGGACCGCACCCAGGCCTGCTGGGCCGGGCGTCTTCTCAACAAGACCAAGGAGGAGCGCAAGCGCTTTGATTCGGGCAGGGGCTGGCTCATCGGGGTGGGCGCCACCAAGGGCGTCAACCTGTTCACCGGCATGGAACTCACCGCCAAGTATTTCTTCGACGCCCTGGACATGAGCTATGAAGGCGCCATGCTGGTGCGCGGCGTGGAAGGCAAGGGCAGCGTCAAGGATCGTTCCGATTATATGACCGAGGCCCGTGACTTGGGCCGCCAGATCGCAACCGGCGGATAACCCCGCCGCTTTTCAGACGGAAGGAATTATAGACCATGGCAAAAGCGCTGATCGTATACGCCAGCCGCAGCGGGCAGACCCAGAAGATAGCCGAGCTTATCGCCGAGGGCCTGCGCATGAAAGGCTTGGAGGTGGACCTTAAAGAGGCGCACAAGGTCAAAAGCGCCGAGGAGCTTAACGGTTACGACAGCTATGCCTTCGGCTCGGCCACCTATCACGGCGAGATGATGCCGGCCATGAAGCAGTTTTTGTTCCTGGCCGAGAAGGCCGAGCTCAAGGGCAAGTGCGGCGGTTCCTTCGGGGCCTTCGGCTGGTCCGGCGAAGCGCCCGACCGCATCCTGCAGACCATGAAGAACATCTTCGAGATGAACGTGATCGGGGATTGCCTGCGGCTAAAGTCAGCCGCCCTGCAGGGCGGGGTGCCCATGGCCCAGGACTATGGCAAGAGCCTGGCGGACAAGATCGCCGGCACGAGATAAGACAAACCCTCCCGCCCTTTTACGGCCGGGAGGGTTCGCATACTTCTTATATTCAGCCCAGTCGGCCCTAGTGGCCGCGGCGGGCGCGCTTGGAGGCTTTCAACGGGTTCAGCTTGACGGCCTCTTTCATTTCGCCCTTAACATGGGTGGCGAAGTTGCATACCCCGTAGCGCCATTTGGCGGCCGGGTCGGGGTAGCTCTTGCAATACACCAGTTCGCCTGCGGTCACGGTGCGGTCGCATCCCAAGCAGGCCTCGATGGCCGGATGGCAGGTCCCGCCGTTGTAGGAGCAGCCTTTGGCTGTCATGAAGTTGCAGTCAGCGCCTTCGCGAGTGGTTGTGCACTGCATGGCTCTTTACTTCCTTTACATGGCTCCCGGAGGTTTCCGGGTCAGGCCTTATTAAAATGTCAATACAAGGGGCTCGACCCCGAGGGTCGAGCCCCAGTGCACACTGGCTGGCAATTATGGTCAAGCATCCCCTGCCTGTCAAGGGGAAAAGCATATTTTCAGCACAGCGGCCCGCCCTTGACAAACCGGCGGGGGTAACGTAGATAAGGTAGCCTGACTAAAGGAGAAACCCCCGCCGTCTCCCCGGGGCGAAGCCGGAGCGGCGCTCGGGAAAAGGAGTTGATATAAGTGGCCGATAAGGCTGAGCAAAACCATAAAGGGCCCGAAGGGGGCGCGGCGCATATTCTGGACGACAACTCCCTGATCCGCCAGCGGCGTAAAAAGGCCGAGGATATCAAGGAAATGGGGGTGCCGCTTTTCCCCAACACCTTCCGCCCCCGCGATCGCATCGGCGATATCAACACCCGCTACGGCCGCATGGACGCCAATCAGCTGGAGGCGCGCCAGGACAACAAGGTCTCCATCGCCGGCCGCATCATGGCGTTGCGCTCCTTTGGCAAGGCGGCCTTCATCAAGCTGCAGGACCGCTCGGGCAGCCTGCAGGTGCACATGCAGCGCGATGAGCTGGGCCAGGATAAGTACAAGATATTCAAGAAGCTGGAAGTCGGCGACATCATCGGCGTGGTGGGACCGCTTTTCCGCACCCGCACCCAAGAGCTGACCGTGAAGGCGGAAAAGTTCGTGCTCATCACCAAGAGCCACCGCCCGCTCCCGGAAAAGTTCCACGGGCTCACCGACGTGGAGGCCCGTTACCGCCAGCGCTATCTGGACCTCATCATGAACCAGAGCACCCGGGACATCTTCACGGCCCGGGCGACGATCGTTAAAACCATCCGCAACAAGCTGGAGGAGCGCGGCTTCCTGGAGGTGGAGACCCCCATGATGCAGGCCATCCCCGGCGGCGCCACGGCCCGGCCTTTTGAGACCCATCACAACGCACTCAACATGAAGCTGTATTTAAGGGTGGCGCCGGAGCTTTATCTCAAGCGGCTCATCGTGGGCGGCCTGGAGCGGGTCTATGAGCTTAACCGCAACTTCCGCAACGAAGGTATCAGCGTCCGCCACAACCCTGAGTTCACCATGATCGAGTTTTATCAGGCCTACGCCACTTACGAGGACCTGATCGTTTTCACCGAGGAGCTGATCGGCGACTGCGCCAGGGAAGTGAAGGGCGCCCTCAAGTTCGATTACCAGGGACGCGAGATCGATCTCACCCCGCCTTGGAACGGCCTGGACTTCCGCACCAGCTTACTTGAGATCGGCGGGGTGCCGCCCAAGGTGCTGTTCGACACCGAGGCGGCCCTGGGGCTCAGCCGGGAGCTGGGCGGCGTGCACAAGTCGGGCGACGGCCTGGGCAAGGCGCTCAACAAGATTTTCGAGGTGCTGGTGGAGCCCGAGCTTTGGCAGCCCACTTTCGTGACCGGCTTCCCCAAGGAGATAAGCCCCTTGAGCCGCACCTGCGATCATGACCCCGACGTGGTGGACCGTTTCGAGTTCTTCATCGCCGGGCGCGAGACCGGCAACGGCTTCAGCGAGCTCAACGACCCGGACGACCAGTTGGAGCGCTTCCAAGGCCAGCAGGCCGAGCGCGCCGCCGGCGACGACGAGGCCCAGTTCATGGACCTGGACTATGTGCGGGCCTTGGAATACGGCATGCCGCCCACCGCGGGCGAGGGCATCGGCATAGACCGGCTGGTGATGCTACTCACCGACCAGCCCAGCATCCGCGAGGTGATCCTCTTCCCCTTACTCAGGCCGGAACAAGGCTGATGTCATTCGAGGTCCTGGTGGCCTTGCGCTATCTGCGCGCCCGGCGCAAGCAGACCTTTATTTCCATTATCTCGCTGCTCTCCATGGTGGGGGTGGGCCTGGGGGTCTGCACCCTCATCGTGGTGCTTTCGGTGATGAGCGGGGCCGAGGGCGAGCTCAAGCGCAAGATCCTGGGCATGAACGCCCATGTCATGCTCTACAAGGCCGGCGAGGTGATGGACGCGCCCCAAAAGGTCATAGATAAGGCGCGCCAGGTTCCCGGCGTGGTCCAGGGAGCCCCCTTTGTCTACGGCCAGGTCATGGTGGTGTCCGGCTCGGGCGCCTCGGGCGCCATCTTAAGGGGCATCAAGGCCACCGGCGCCCTGGAGACCGTGGATCTGCAAAAGGTCATCACCCAAGGCTCTTTGCAGGCCCTGGCCCGGCCCGCTGCCGACGGCCTGCCCGGCATTTTGCTGGGG
>CAZDRW010000338.1:0-4548 GCA_964507555.1 uncultured Desulfarculaceae bacterium | reverse complement strand
TCCAAGGGCCGCGTCGAGGGCGGCTGGATCCTGGACCTGGGCCAGCCCTCGCTCACCTATGCATCGCTGTACATGCAGGACCCGTTGCCGTCCAGCTCCGGTTGGCGCCACCTGCAAGTGCTGTCGCGCAATCTACGGCGTTTCCCCCAGCCCAGCCGCTACGCGGTGTTCCGCCTGCCCTCTCATCCGGGCCGGGTGCTGACCTTTTACCTGCGTTTGCAGAGCACCAGCATTAATTCCATGGACCCCCGCATTTATTCCCAGGTGGGTTTTTTGGACTACAACCGGGGGCAGTTGTGGCTGCTGGGCGCCTACTGCGGGGCCATTCTGGCCTTGGCTATTTACAATCTGGTGATGTTCTTTTCCCTTAAAGACCGCAGCTATCTATGGTACGTGCTCACCATTACCAGCCTGGCCTTGTATTACATGGGCTGGAACGGCCTGTTTCAAGACTATATGCACTACCTGCCGGTAGGACTCAACCGACACCTGCCTATAGCTTTTTTATCCGTGCTCTTCCTTTGCCGGGGTCAATTCGCCAGATATTTTTTACTTACAAACGAGCGGGCCCCTGTTTCGGACAGAATCATCTTGGTTTACTGCCTTGTCATGGCTTTCATCACCATAATGGTCCCCTTATCAAGCGGGGGTTTACGGCTGTTGGCCATCAAGACTTCCGCGCTCGGTTCCATATGCTGGGCATGGCTGCTCATTGTGATCGTCTGGCTGCGCTGGCGGCAGGGATTCAAGCCCGCCTTGTATTTCCTGTTATTCTATCTGCCCACCGCAGTTGGCCAATTGATATCCATGCTGACTATCCTTAGGGTGCTGCCGTTTTCCGATACAGCCTTTTTCTCCCATCAAATTGCCAGCTACTTCGAGCCCATCCTTTTGGCCTTGGCCCTGGGCTATCGCATCAGGAGCATGCGGCGGGAAAAGCAAGGCGCCGAGCAGGCGGCCCGGGAAATCGAAACGCGCCACCGCCAGGTGATGGAGGCCGCGCCCGATCCCATTGCGGTGTGCGATGAAAGAGGCCTTCTGAGCTATGTGAACCCCGCCTTTGAGCGGGTCTTCGGCTTGAGCGCCGAAAAAGCCCAGGGCCTGGACATGGGCGGCGTGCTCGCGGGAAAACCAGGCGAGGACGGCGATCTCCTCGGCGCATTATTGACCGGCGGCCGGGTCCATACCTGGGAGACCCGTTTTGTCGCCAGCCAGGGTCGGGAAATGGATATCCAGGTGAGCGCCGCCGCGCTCATGGGGCCCCAGGGACGGCCCGGCGGTCTGGTGCTCATCATGCATGACATCACCAGCCGCAAGCGCTCGGAAGCGGAAAAGGCCGCCTATGAAAGCAGGCTCAGGCATTTGGCCCTGCAGCTGACCACGGCCGAGGAGCGCGAGCGCCGCCGCATCGCAGGCGACCTGCACGACGGGGTCAGCCAAACCTTGGCCGCCAGCGCATTCAGCTTGAAAACCCTGCGCTCGCGCCTGCAAGGCGAGGCCAGGGAAGAACTGAACCGCATCTGCGCTGATATGGACGAGAGCCTGCGGGACATACGTACGCTCACCTTTGAGATAAGCCCGCCGGTGCTTTATGACTATGGCCTGGCCGCGGCCTTGGAGTGGCTGGCTTCCCATAGCGCCGGGCGCTACGGCTTGGAGGTGGAGTTCAGGGAAGAAGGTGAGGCAACCGAGTTGGACCAGGAACGCCAGGTCAACCTGTACCGCGCCTGCCGGGAGCTTCTTTTCAACGTGGTTAAGCACGCCGGAGCCAAGCGGGTTTCTATCAACCTAAAAAGCGGCCAAGGTATGGTAATCTTAAGTGTTGTCGACGACGGCCAGGGTTTTGACCCGGATCAGGCGGCCCAAGGCGCCAAAAGCAGCATGGGCCTTTTCAGCCTTAGGGAGCGCCTGCAGCCCCTGGGCGGAACCCTGGACATAGAATCGCAGGCAGGCCTTGGCTCCCGCATCAGCCTGAGCCTGCCCCTGGCCTCCCCCTAGTCCTTGAGCCAAGGAGGCTGTATTGAGCATCAGCATTTTACTTGCCGACGACCACAAGCTGGTGCGCCATGGTTTGCTCACGGCGCTTAGCCAGGAACCCGGCATGAAGGTGGTGGCCGAGGCCGCCAGCGGCGAGGAAGCCATCGAGCTTTGCCGCAAGCACCAGCCCCAGGTGGTGCTCATGGACATCAACATGCCAGGCATAAACGGCACCCAGGCCACCCAGATTATCGTGTCCGAGATGCCCCAAACCAAGGTGCTGGCGCTCACCATGCACGACCAGGAGCGCTATGTGCGCGGCATGCTGGAGGCCGGAGCCGTGGGCTATCTGCTGAAGAACTGCGCCTTCGAGGAACTGACCCATGCCATCAAAGAGGTAGTGCAGGGCAAATCCCACCTCAGCCCCGAGGTGGCCGGGGCGGTCATCAACATGGCGGTGCAGCCGCGCCGCGAAGGCGCCAGCCCAGGGGCCGATGTCTTGACCCAGCGCGAGCGCGAGGTGGTCTGCCTGGTGGCCTGCGGCTTCACCAGCAAGGACATCGGGCTTAGCTTGAATATCAGCGAGAACACGGTGGAGTCCCACCGCCGCCGCATCATGAGCAAGCTCGGCATCAATAGCGTGGCCGAGCTGACCAAGTTCGCGGTGCGCGAGGGCCTGGTCAGCCTGGATGAATAAATAACGATCTTTTAATAGCGCTCCTCACCGTTCGTCATATCTTGACCGCAAGGCAGTTCACGGTTTTCCGTGAACGCCATTTCATGGTTTCCCGGAATAGTCAAATTACCAAAATCGTGTTTTAGTTGCATTAGTCCGGCTCGCGCCTTGGCCGTGATGTTTTTCATTTAGCGCACCAAGGAGAATTTGCAAATGCCGCGCCCCCACTCCCCACGGCCCCCCCGCCCCCCCGGTCTGCCCGCGATCATGGGTATTCTGGTTTTATGCCTGACCATCTTTGTCCCATCGGCCGCCTTGGCCGCCACCTGGACCGGCGGAGGAGCGGACGATAACTGGTCCACCGCGGGCAATTGGGTGGGCGGGACCTTGCCGGTCAACGGCGACACCGTAACCTATGACGCCAGCTCGGTGGCCAGGCTCACCTCGGGCAATAATGACCTGGGCCTTTCCGGAATCACCATTGAGGTAACCAACGCGGGCCCGTCCGCTGTGACCATAAGCGGGGGCGCCATCGGCCTGGCTGGCATAGACACCGATCGCCCCAGGGACACCCCGCTCACTCTCACCATCAACAACAACCTCAACTTGGAGGCCGGTGGGGCGATAGCACTCTCCAACCTTATCCCCGGTGGTTTCAGTATCGTGAACCTAAACGGCGCTCTAAGCCTGGGCGCCAACACCTTGAGCGTGACCGGCTCTCATGGTGCGTCCGGTACTATGAGCCTTAACTTTAACGGTGGCGTGAGCGGCACCGGCGGCATCAACGCCAATGGCCTCTTCTCCATTTACGCCAACTCGAACCTGTCCTACAGCGGCGCTACCACCTTGACCGACGCCTGCGGCATGGAGCTGGGCGCGGGCGGCAGCCTGCCCTCTTCCTCTGCCTTCAACCTGGTTAACGGCGGCACCGGCGGCGGCGCGATTCATTTGAACGGCCTCAGCGGCACCGTAGGCTCGGTTCAGTCTCCCGGCGACAGGGGTCAGGTTAACTTTGGCAGCGGCAGCCTCACCATGGGCGGCAACAACGCCAGCACCGCTTATAGTGGGCGGCTGGTCGGCCCGGGTTCGCTAATCAAAACGGGAACCGGCACCTTTACCATCAGTCCCGGGATCGCCAACAATAGCCTGACCTCGCTCACGGTTAACGGCGGCACCTTCCAGCTTGGCGCGGCTGATCTTTTGCCGGACGCGCTGACCTTGACTTTGGGCGCTAGCGGCACCTTCTCCCTGAACAACAATGCCGAGACCATCGGCAATATTTCCGGCTCAGGCACCTTGAGCCTGGGAACCGGCACTCTCACTTTTGGCAACGCCTCCAGCACTTCCTTCAGCGGAAACGTAACCTGCACAGGATTCGGCGGCGGCACCATGAACAAGCAGGGCAGCGGCAGCTTCACGGTTCCGGCGGGCGCCAACATTGTGGCTGGCATCGTTTTTTTCAACATAAACGGCGGCGCGTTTGTATTAAACCGCAACTGGGACATTGCATTCATAACGGTTAACAATGGCGGCACCTTGGCCGGCAGCGGTAATTCCGTGTCAGCCGGAATATGGGTGCATGCCGGAGGGACGCTAGCGCCCGGCAACAGCCCCGGGCAGTTCGCCACTGCCGACGCCTTGGTCCTGGATGCTGGAGCCACTTTAACCATGGAGCTGAATGGCACCACGGCAGGCACCCAATATGACCAGGTGGTGGTGGGTTCGGGTTGGAGTGTGCCCGGCAACCTAAGCCTTTCCTTGGGCTATGCTCCCAGCCCAGGCGATTCCTTCACCATAATAGATAACCTGGCAGGCGGTCTGGGGGCTCCCTTTGCCGGCTTGCCGGAAGGCGGCACTGTCTCGGTGAATGGCTACACCCTTCGCATCTCCTATGT
>CAZDRW010000337.1:266-4565 GCA_964507555.1 uncultured Desulfarculaceae bacterium | reverse complement strand
TGAAGAGGCATAGAGGAATAAGTCATGTATTATGAGAAGATATTTCGGTAATATTGGTGGGGATAATGGATATTTTGGTTGATAAATACCTGCTTTAATGCGGAAGTGATATTCAATACTCATCCCAGAAAACCGGATATATTATTCATTTGCTGCCGAGTAAATTAGTTAATTATGAGATAAATGGTGGATGAAAATAGGGAATAGGGACAGCTTGATCTCTTCTGCTAGATCAGCTCAATTTGGGTCTAATTGGCGCCATTGAAGATTGAGAAAGTACTCATGCCGTGGTTGGTGGATTTACAATGCGAAACCGCTGACTCGCTTCTCTTCTTGCTTTATGAAGGCCGTGCCGCGTTGGGATGCGGTCAGGAACCGCGACGGTTTTCCAAACAGGTTTTATTCTGGGGGGACACCCCTTCTTTTTCGGAAAAGAAGGTTCTCCCCCCAGACCCCCCTTGATGGTTACAAATGAATTACCTTTGTTAAAATTATTAAAATATCAAATCCTTCGTTGGCGTTGCTTCGTTATGGGGCATCCGTCTATACACTCGAAGTAAATATGAAGTGATTTGGCATTAAGTTTTTGGTCTGCCAAAATCCAATTTACGTTTGGTGTTGTTGAATACTCGTCGAGACTTAATGGAGCTTCTGCAAAGGTGCTTGGAGTCTCCCCCTCAAGGCTTAGGGTTACTTAGCAAAGCTTGAATGTGCCAGGTTCCCGACCCGTAATCCTTGCGGCACCTTCCTTGAATAAGCCTTAACAATAATGGCGCTGGCAGGTGTATGCGGCCTTTTCATATACTCTTATCCATTAGTAGATAGAAGTAGCGGGTAGGGGCCACTTTCAATTGACTGAACCAATGCGTATGGATTATTGTGCTTGCATAGTGGGGGGCTGAAGTCTCTGCCCTGTCTTCCACACCTAATGCCGAAAGGGCTTAAACGGAAAGCCACCGGCCGTTCCCCACAAGCGCCATTGCTTTCTTACTGGCGCATCCAAAGTTCAAAAATCAGTGAAATGCGGCTGCTGCCGCTTTATCTGGCACAAAGAGAAATAAGGTAACCGCTAGCGCTGTCCGGGAATCCAACCGGCGGCCGCCATGAGCCCCAGGCTTGCCGGGGGGAAGGGGAGTGAGATGGTTTCTCTTAAAATCAATGGGAAAAACTACAAGTTGGACATCCCGGACGACACGCCCCTTTTGTGGGCCATCCGGGACGGCGCCAAGCTGATGGGCACCAAGTTCGCCTGCGGCATAGGCGAGTGCGGCTCCTGCACGGTGCTTATCGACGGCAAGGCCGAGCGCTCCTGCACCATCACGGCAGCCGACGCCAAGGGCAAGAAGATCACCACCATCGAGGGCATTCCCGAGGACCATCCGGTAAAAAAGGCCTGGATCAAGGACCAGGTCGTGCAGTGCGGTTACTGCCAACCGGGCATCATCCTGCAAGTCGCATCCCTGCTGGACAAGTCCCCCAAGCCCAACGCCCAGGAGATCATCGCTTCCTTGGACGATGTGGTCTGCCGCTGCGGCACCCACGCCCGCATTAAAAAGGGCGTGGCCACCGCGGTTCAATTGGCCAGAAAGGAGGGGTGATCATGGCACGGGATATTTCTCGCCGCACCTTCCTGAAGGGCGCCACCGGCGCCCTGGGCCTGACCATCGCCGCCACGGTTACGCCCATGGGCATCAGCCTGGTCAACGCGTCAAACATGAGCAAGCAGGCCATCAAGGGCCTCAAGATCAGCGCCTTTTACACAATTACCCCCGACAACCTGGTGAACGTACTGGTGCCCAGCTCCGAGATGGGCCAGGGCATCCACACCACCTTGCCCATGATCATTACCGATGAGCTGGAGGCGGATTGGGCCAAGGTGAAGATATACCAGGCCCCGGCCGCCAAGGATTTCATGAATCCGCTGCTCCATAGCCAGCTCAGCGTGGCCAGCGCCAGCACCCGCGGCTGGTACGACATCTTGCGCAAGGCCGGCGCGGCCGGCCGCATGATGCTGACACAGGCCGCCGCCAAAAAGTGGAAGGTGAAGGCTTCCGAGTGCGTGGCCGAGATGAGCGTGGTCAAGCACAAGAGCGGCAAGCGCGCCACCTATGGCGAGCTGGCCCTGGCCGCGGCCAAGCTGAAGGTGCCGGAGAAGCCGCCGCTTAAAAAGGAAGCCCAGTTCCGCTACATGGGCAAACAAATGGACCGGGTGGATATCCCGGCCAAGGTGGGCGGCACGGCAGTATTCGGTTATGACGTGCAGCTGCCCGGCATGCTCTGCGCGGTATCGGCCCGCCCCCCGGCCTATGGGGCCAAGCCCGAGAAGTTCGATGAAAAGGCGGCCAAGGCCGTAAAGGGCGTGATCGCGGTCATCCCCACCCCCTTCGGCGTGGCGGTGGTGGCCAAGGACTTCATGACCGCGTCCAAGGGGCGCGACGCGCTGGCGGTCAAGTGGTCGGCGGGCGCGGTGCCCAAGCTGGACAACGCGCTCATCGAAAAGACCCTGTTCGACGATGTGGCCAAGGGCGGGGCCAACGCCCTGACCCGGGGGGACCCGGCCGGCGCGCTCAAGAAAGCGGCCAAGGTGGTGGAGGCTAAGTATTACGTGCCCTGCATCGCCCACACCACCATGGAGCCCATGAACTTCACGGCACACGTGCAGAAGGACCGTTGCGACCTTTACGGCCCCACCCAGGCCCAGACCATAAGCCAGATGCTTACCGCCAAGGTCACCAAGCTGCCTCCGGAAAAGATTTTCGTGCACACCTCCATGCTGGGCTGCGGCCTGGGCCGGCGGGGACGGCCCGAGTTCGTGATCGAGGCGGTCATCTGCTCCAAGGCCACCGGCAAGCCGGTGAAGATGTGCTACACCCGCGAGGACGACATCAAGCACGACTTCTTCCGTGCCCCGGCCGCGCACGTCATCAAGGCCGGCCTGGACAAGAACGGCAACCTGATCGGCTGGCAGCACAAGCTGGGCTGCTTGTCCATCTCCAAGTATCTCGGCCGCCAGGTCAAGGACGGCGTGGACTCCTACTGCCTCTGGGGCCTGGTGGATCCACCCCAATCGCCCATGAAGAGCCAATGGGCATATTCCACTCCCAACTTCTCGGTGGACTTGAGCCTCTCCAAGCTCCCGGTGCCGGTGACGCCCTGGCGCTCGGTGCAGAACGCGCCCAACGCCTTTGGCACCGAATGCTTCATGGACGAATTGGCCCATGCCGCGGGCAAGGATCCGGTTCAGTTCCGCCTGGCCGCCCTGGAGGGCAACCCCCGGGCCCAGCGCGTGGTGAAAACCGTGGCCGAAAAGGCCAAGTGGGGCAGCCCCCTGCCCAAGGGGCACGCCAGGGGCATTGCCCAGCATCCCTGCTTCGGCAGCTACATCGCCCAGGTGGCCGAGGTGTCCTTGACCGCCAAGGGTTCGCTGAAGATCCACCGGGTGGACGTGGCGGTCGATTGCGGGCCCATCGTCAATCCCAACGCCCTGGTGGCCCAGATCGAGGGCGCGGTGACCATGGCCAGCAGTACCGTGCTCAAGGAAGAGGTGATGTTCAAGGGCGGCGGCGTGGCCTCAAGCAACTGGGATGATTACAGGGTGATCCGCATGAGCGAAGTTCCCGACATTCATGTGCACCTGATCAAGAACAACGATCCCATAGGAGGCATAGGCGAGCCGGGCATACCGCCCCTGGCCCCGGCGGTGGCCAACGCCTTCTTTAGTCTCACCGGCAAGCGGGTCCGGCGCATGCCCTTGAACCCAACCAATATCGCCGCGGCGATGAAGGGCTAAAACCCGCCCGGGAGGCGCTGCGAGCCCTTCGTTAAGCAAAACCACGGCCCCTCCTTTCCGGGAGGGGCCGTATTTTTTTTCATTACGCATGGCCCTTTGGCTGGTCGGGAACCCCGGCACGGCCCGGTTTCCACAGAATAAACACACCTCGCTTCAAATAGTTCCGGCCGCTCTTGGAGTAACTCCCCGGCCCTCCCTCCACCAGAAAAGCCATTCTGTTCGGAACAAGCAATATTTTAGATTAGTGCCTGCGAGGCTGCTTGCTTCATTGGCCTGAACAGGCCACCCCACATGCGATGTTCATGAAGGCGTGCGGAAATGTAGGTGCTCTTTTTTTATCGAGCTTTCTAACGGCGACTTCATTCAAGGTATCCCGACTTTTCATGCCATCGCATGTTGGAGGCTTTCATGGGATCAATGAAGCACAAGGCCTCGCCAGGTTAATCTGGAATATTCCATTCCAAATAGAATAGTTTTTCTTTAGGAGGGGGGGAGTGGGGGGAACCTAA
>CAZDRW010000337.1:0-256 GCA_964507555.1 uncultured Desulfarculaceae bacterium | reverse complement strand
TTCATTTTCCTTTTCCAATTCTTTTTTTTTGTGTTGGGGGGGGGGGGTGGGGGGGGGGAACCTAATTTCTTTTTACAAAAAGAAATGGTTCCCACCCGCACTTGCCTACCGAAAGAGCATATCGGCCATGACAAATACATGCCTAACTGAGCGAAGCCTTCCGCCAATCGGGGTGGTTTTAAAAGCAGGTTTTATTCCGGGGGGGACCCCCTTCTTTTTCGGAAAAGAAGGGGTTGCCCCCCCGGTCTTATACCCC
>CAZDRW010000336.1:0-4568 GCA_964507555.1 uncultured Desulfarculaceae bacterium | reverse complement strand
CACTATTCAGCGCCACAAGGGCACAATCGACGTCGAGTCCCGCGTTGGAGCCGGAACGACCATGATCATCCGGCTGCCGTGCTACGACACTCTCGTACCCCCACGCAAGCCCGAACCCGAACAAGAGTCGCCGGTCACGCCCCTGGACATTCTCCTGGTGGTCCGCCTTGCGAACTGGCGCTCGAGGTCCATTTTCCCCCGTGTCACGCATTCAATACAACCGGTGCCGAAACAGCCAGGTCGCCGCACTCAGGGTAACCAATGCAATGACCGCCATGGGCCAGAGCTGGCCTGCCAGGAGCGGCAGGGGCGTGCCTTCCAGGAACAGACTTCGCAGTAGGACCAGGAAGTAGCGCAGCGGATCGGCGAGGGTCAGGATCTGCACCGCCCGCGGCATGTTCGCGATGGGCGTGGCGAAGCCGGAGAGGATCACCGCCGGCACCATGAACAGGAAGGTGCCCAGGAGGCTTTGCTGCTGGGTGGCTGAAAACGAGGAGATCATGAGCCCCACCCCCAAGGCCGAGAGCAAAAACAGGAACAGGCCCAGGTAAAGGGGAAAGAGGCTGCCCAGAAGCGGCACCCGGAACCACAGCACGCCGGCCACGATTATGGCGGTGGCCTCAGCGAAGCCGATGATGAGCCCGGGCAGGGCCTTGCCCATGAGTATCTCCACGGGACGTAGGGGGGTGACCAGGAGCTGGTCAAAGGTGCCGGCCTCGCGCTCCCGGGCCACCGACAGCGAGGTGACCAGAAGCGAGACCACCAGGGTGAGTAACCCCACGATGCCCGGCACGATGAACCAGCGGCTCTCCAGGTTGGGGTTGAACCAGGCCCGCACCTCCAGCTCGGCGGGCGCCGCTCCGCCGCCATGGGTGCGCAGCCATTCCTGGCTGAACTGGCTGACGATGCTTTGCACATAGCCCAGAAGGATGAGCGCGGTGTTGGAGTTGCGGCCGTCCACGATCACCTGCACCCGGCCGGATCGTCCCGCTAAAAGATCCTTGCTGAAATGAGGATGAATCACCAGCGCCATGAGCGCTTCGCCGCTTTCAACCAGAGGCGTGATCTGCATTTCGCTTTTTAGGACGCCGAGCTCTTGGAAATTGTGGGAGCCGTGGAAATAGGCCACCAACTCGCGCGAGGCCTGGCCCGAGTCCTGGTTATAGAGCACGTAGGGCACCTCATTCAGATCAAAGGTGGCGGCATAGCCGAACACCATGAGCTGCATCAAAGGCGGGACGATCAGCACCAGCCGGCTGCGCTTGTCCTTCACGAGCGCCAGGAATTCCTTGACGGTGAGCGCCCACACTCTGGCCAGCATGCCCCGCATATCCTTTTAGTCCAATCGCTTTTTGGTCTTTTTGGCCACCAGGCCCCAAAAGAACATGATCATGATAATCAGGGCCAGGAAATTGGGCCAGATAACGGACCAGATGTCGCCGGCCAAAAACGAGCTTTGCAGAATTGACACGAAATACCGGGCCGCGATGGCGTGGGTGATAACCTGCACCACATCCGGCATGGAGCCGATGTTGAAGATGAAGCCCGACATGATGAAGGCGGGCAGGAAGGTGGCCAGGATGGCTATCTGGCCGGCCACGAACTGGTTGCGGGCCAGGGTGGAAATGAGAAGCCCCATGCCCAGGGCGGCCAACAGGAACAGCGAGGCCGCGCCGCCCAGCACCCAAAGCGAGCCCCTGAGGGGCACCTCGAAGAGAAACACGGCCATGGCCACCGAGAGCGTCATGCCGCCCATGCCCAGGATGAAATAAGGCACCAGCTTGCCCAGCAAGATCTCCAGCACCGTCACCGGGGTGACCATGAGCGCTTCCATGGTGCCCCGCTCCCACTCGCGGGCCACCACCAGGGCGGTCAGCAGCGCGCCGATCAGCGTCATGATCACCGCGATGAGGCCCGGCACCAGGAAATTGCGCGAGCGCACCTGGGGGTTGAACCAGACCCGCTCCTCCACCTGCACCGGCAAGCTCAGCTCACGGCCCGAGTCAGCGGCCTCATCCTCCAGCCAGCGCTGCCAGGCGCCCTGCACATAGCCCTCTATGATGCGGGCGGTGTTGGCATCGACTCCGTTGATGATGACCGAGATAGGGGCTTCCCGGCCGGAGAGGAGCTTGCGGTCGAAATCGGATTTCAGCCACACGATGCCGTCCACCAGGCCGTGCATCAGGAGACTTTCCGCCTCCTGGATATTGGCCGCGCGTACGGGCTGGAAATAGGGCGAGGCCTGGAAACCGGCGGTGAAGCGGGCGCTAACCGCGCTGGGCTCTTCCACCACCAGGGCGATGGGCACGTTCTTGGCGTCCAGGGACACCGCGTAGCCTTGCAAGAGAAGCAGGATGATGGGCAGCACGAAGGCGATGGCGATGCTGGAGGGATCGCGCACGATCTGCAGCATCTCCTTGCGCCAAAGCCCCTTTATTCTTCTCCAGGAAAAGCGCCGCAGGTGCAGCTGGGGCCGGGGAGGCTGGGGGGGCGTTGAACTCATACCGCCTCCTTTGGGGTGCGATGGGCCTCCAACAGCCCTATGAAGGCGTCCTCCAGGCTGGGGTCGGGGTTCTCCTTGCTGACGAAACGCTCTTTCATTTCCTTGGGCGTGCCCCTGGCCAGAATCTCCCCCCGGTCCATCACCACCATGTGGTCGCAGTACTCGGCCTCCTCCAAATGGTGGGTGGTGATAAGCACGGTGACTCCCTGCTCGGCCAGGGCGTTTATGCGCCGCCAGAATTCGCGGCGGGCCAGGGGGTCCACCCCGCTGGTGGGTTCATCCAGAAAAAGAATCTCGGGCCCGTGCATCAGGGCCGCGGCCATGGCCAGGCGCTGTTTGTAGCCCAGGGGCAGATCTCCGCTGGAGGCGTCGGCCAAATCATTGAGCTCGAATTCTTCCAAAGCCCAGCCGATGCTTTTCCGCCGGCGCCCGCCGGTAAGGCCGTAGGCGCTGGCGAAAAAGTTAAGGTTGTCCTTAACCGAAAGCTGGGTGTAGAGGCTGAAGCGCTGGGCCATGTAGCCGATGCTGGCCCGGGCTTTGGCCGGTGCCCGGCGCAGGTTCCAGCCCGCCACCTTGAGCTTGCCTTCACTGGGCACAAGCAGGCCGCAGAGCATGCGGAAGGTGGTTGACTTGCCCGCGCCGTTGGCCCCCAGAAGGCCGAATATCTCGCCGCGGGCCACCTGGAAGGAGACCTGGTTGACCGCGTAAAAATCGCCGAAGCGCTTGGACAGCTTTTCCACCTGGATCACGGTGCCGTCGGCCTGGCCGTTTGCCGGCGATCGCCGCTCCAGTTCCAACTCGGTCTCCGCCGGCCCGGCTTGCTGCTTGGAGCCCATGAGTTCCAAAAATTCGTCCTCAAAGCGGGGCTCCACTTCCTGGGCCTCGGCTCCGGCCAACTCCGGGTTCAGCTCGCGGAGATCGGGCAGGCCCGGCTGTTCCATGACCAGGCGCACGCCCTCGCCCTGGATCACCACGTCCACCACACCCGGCGCCCGGTAAAGCAGCTTTTGCACCTGGCGGCGCCTATCGCCGGAACTGGTGACCAGAAAGCTATGGCCCTTCATGCGGCCGCTGAACTCCGCGGGCGCGCCTTCGCCCAGCACCTTCCCTTGGTGTAAAAGCACCACCTGCTGGCAACGTTCGGCCTCGTCCAGGTAAGAGGTGGACAGAAGCACGCTGAGGCCCTCGTCGGCCACCAGGCGGTAGACGATGGACCAAAGCTCCCGGCGCGAGACCGGGTCCACGCCCACGGTGGGCTCGTCCAGGATCAGCATTTGGGTGGGTTTGACCAGGGCGCAGGCCAGGCCCAGCTTCTGCTTCATGCCGCCGGAGAGCGCCCCGGCCAGGCGCTTTTGAAAAGGTTCCAGGTTGGTGAGGTGGAGCAGCTCCTCATAGCGCCGGGGCCGCTCCTCCGGGGCCAGGTCCCTGAGGTCCGCGTAGAGGTCCAGGTTTTCACGCACCGTCAGGTCCTCGTAGAGGCCGAAACGCTGGGGCATGTAGCCCACCATGGCCTGCACCCGCTGGGGGTCTTGGCTGACGTCCACTCCCAGCACTTGGATGGAACCGGCCCCAGGCAGAAGCAGGCCCACGCAGATCCGCATGAGGGTGGTCTTGCCCGCCGCGTCCGGCCCCACCAAGCCGGTCACCGCGCCGCGGGCCACCCGGGCGCTCACATTCTGGAGCGCCTGGATTTTGCGGCCGGCCATGTCAAAAGAGCGGCTTACGCCTTGGATGAGACAGGCCGGAGGCGAGCCTGTGTCCTCAATTCCGGCCAAGCGATTCTTCCTTGCAGGGCGTGGCCTTCGGGCGGCCCTCGGGGTTTTGGGCTGCTTCAGATCAATAGCCACCGTCACCGGCATGCCCAGCCGCAGTTCGCCGGCCGGGTTGCATACCATGACCTTCATGCGGTAGACCAGCTTGGTCCTAAGTTCCGTGGTCTGCACCCGCTTGGGGGTGAACTCGGCGGTGGGCGAGATGTAGCCCACCCAGCCTTGGTATTTCTTGTCAGGGTAGGAGTCGGTGCTTACATAGGCGGTCATGCCGGGGGCGATCTTGCCCAGATCGG